>JAQBTT010000027.1 GCA_027624865.1 bacterium | reverse complement strand
GATGAATCAGTTGGGAGATGCTTTGGAGGCAGCGGGGTATACCCCCGAGGAAGTTACCAAGCTGCGCTCGGACATTTCTCGATTGAGGGAGTTCAAGAGCGTGCTCGTGGGGTTTGCCCAAATCGTCGTAGTCAAGCACGTTATCGACTGCGACGCCGACCCGTTTGTGCCCAACGGCTGGGGAGTAGAAGAGCACATTAAAGGGGGGCAGTTTGAGTGGGACCCAGCTAGGGTCACACTTTATCTCTCTGAGGGTCAGCAGAACGGTAAATGGATTCGTGGTCGTGGCCACGATCTCCGCGAGGAGCTCAAGGGCAAGGCCGCCTACAATGCCAACCTGCTGGACTACTTTCTGGCTCACCGCGAGCTTATACCGGAGGAGTGCAAAAACCAGATGACCTTTTTCTGGGGAACGATCTACAGCCGGGACGGCGGGCTCCGTGTGCGTTACCTCTACTGGTTCGGCGCTAGGTGGGGCTGGGGCTTCCGCCGGCTCGACGGCGGCTTCTGCTCTCGCAGCCCCGCTGCGGTTCCCGCAAGTATCTAGGCCTTAGGATTTGGGACATTGGGCCTTTTTGATCCTTTGACCTAGTCCTTGAGCCAACGAGCCCCGCGTCTGTCTTTGCCGTAAGGTGAATGATGGATGCGGGGCTTTATCTTTGCTATAATAAAAGCGGAAGTAGGTGAATATGCGAGAGGTCACGGCTTCTTGCTACCGAACCCAGTATCCATATACCCAGAGTATCTCCGGCTACGGCTTGAGATAGTGCGGTGTATGCAGAAACTTCAAAAAGAAGTTCTGAAGAGGTTTTTGTATGAATAGCATTGTTGTTTTTTTAGGAGAGTACTTTGCTTATATCCTCATTGCGGGGGTTTTGGTGTTTTGGTGGCAAAGCAGAAAAACACATCCAAAGTTTTTGTGGGAGGCAATTGCGGCTGCCGTGCTTTCCCGGGGCATTGTTACAGAGGCAATACGGTTTTTGTGGGAAAGACCCAGGCCGTTTGTTGAAAACAATATTACGCCCCTAATTGAACATTCAGCTTCTGCTTCTTTTCCTTCTGGTCACGCAGCATTCTTTTTTGCCCTGGGAACGGTTCTGTATTTTTACAACAAAAAAGCAGGAGTTCTCTTCCTGCTGGGAGCCGCGGTTCTTTCTGCGGCCCGGGTGTTTGCCTTTCTGCACTGGCCTTCAGACATCGTTGGAGGAGCTATTATAGGAATTGCTTCTGCAATTCTTGTAGCTCAGCTTCCCAAGAGATTTTTCAAATAGTTCCTGGGGAGAGACTTGAACTCTCATGAGGTTGCCCCTGCTTGAAACCAGGTTTCAAGCAGGCCTCAAGAGGCGGCCGAGAACTGTTCTTGGCCGCTCTCTCGGGCGATTGGAGTTTGTGAGAATGCTAAACATCAGACGCCTCGCATTGTTGACTTTAGATTCTAGACAAAACTTCAATACTAGCTAGTATTGAAGTTTTGGTTTGATAGGTTCAAATTCAAAGCTGTGCAGCTGTTGAGGATAATCCTCAACATGTTTACGGGGGGTTATAGCGGAGGGCCTTCAGATATTCTTGCAGGAGCTGTTATTGGGATTGCCTCTGCATTTGTTGTACTAAAGTTCTCTCAGAGATTTTTCAAATAGTGCCTGGGGAGAGACTTGAACTCTCATGAGGTTGCCCTCGCAGGATTTTGAGTCCTGTGCGTCTGCCAGTTCCGCCACCCAGGCAGGGAACGGTACTACTATACTGATTTTTTCTTCTTTTGTAAACCCAGCACTAAATCTTTGGCTGGCAAGCTTATTACCTTATTGAAAGAAATTCTGTTTGTCATTTCAGAGATTTAGTGCTGGGTAAACTCTTACACTCTTTATTGGAGCATTTAACAATATCCTTTTTTGTCTGGATAAGTAAAGAGCCACACTCTTTGCAGACCTCTCCTGTTGGCTTATCCCATAGGGCAAAGTCGCATTCAGGATATTTATTGCATCCATAGAATATCTTTCCTCGTTTGGTTGGTTTTGCCACAATATCTCCCTTGCTACATTTTAAGCAGGTAATACCAAGTGATTTTGGTTGATTCTTTTCCAGTGGCTCTGTGTGGCGACATTCAGGGAACTTACTGCATGCATAAAACTTCCCAAACCTCCCAAAGCGTATCACCATGGAAAACCCACATTTAGGGCACTTTTTATCTTCAACAACTTCTATTACATCTTCTTTTTTCACTTCCTCATATTTCTTCTGAAGATTTTCGCTAAAGGGAGTGTAGAATTCTTTCAGCATAGGAACCCATTCCTTTTCTCCTTTTGCAATTTCGTCCAAGCCCTCTTCCATGCTTGCAGTAAAGCCAATGTCTACAATCTTTGGGAAATGCTTTGTTAGTATGCCATTTACTGTTTGGCCAAGCTCTGTTGGAGCAAGGCGCCGTTGCTCGTCTTTTTGAACATATCCTCTATCTTGAACAGTAGAAATAGTAGGAGCATAGGTAGAAGGCCTTCCAATGCCGTTTTCTTCCAAGGCTTTAATGAGGGATGCTTCAGTGTATCTTGCTTGCGGCTGGGTAAAGTGTTGTAAGGAGAGGAGCTCCTTTAAGAAAAGAATCTCTCCATTTTTAAGTAAGGGAAGTTCTGTTTCCTCAAACTTTATAGGATAGACTTTCAAAAAACCATCAAATTGCATCATTTGACCTGTTGCGTGAAATGTATATGCGGGAATTGTTGATTGTTGATTGTTGACTGTTTGAATATCTATGGAAGTGGCGCTTACTTGCGCAGATGCCATTTGCGAGGCAAGAAATCTTTGCCATATGAGTTCATAGAGTTTTGCCTTGGGACCTGTTAAACCCAGGGAGTCTGGAGTTTTTTGAGCTTGTGTTGGACGAATTGCTTCGTGAGCTTCCTGGGCCCCCTTGGATTTGGTCTTGAAGGTTCTTTCAAATCCAGCCCAGTATTTTGTGCCATAGGTTTCTTGGATAAATGCCTTGGCAGTATTGAGCGCAAGCTGGGAAAGACTAAGGGAGTCTGTTCGATGATAGGTGATAAAACCTTGTTCATAGAGTTGTTGGGCCAATTGCATGGTGAGTTTTGCTGGGAAGTGCAACCTTTGCCCTGAGGCCTGTTGCATTGTAGAGGTAGTAAAAGGAGGAAGGGGATTTCGCTTTACCTCTTTTTGTTCAACCTTTGCTACTTTGTATTTTGCTTCTTTGAGGTTTTTTAAAATTAGGTCTGCCTCTTTTTTATCTTTTATCTCTAGTTTTTCTATCGCCTTGCCATCTTTTTTTGTAAGCTGTGCAGAAAATATTTCTGCGTTGTTCTGCGTAGCGTTCTGCGTTGTTCTGCGCTGTTGAAGCTTTGCTTCAACAGACCAGTACTCTTTTGCAATGAACTTTTTAATCTCTTCTTCTCGGTCAGCTATGAGCCGCACCACAACAGACTGCACTCTTCCGGCGGAAAGTCCACGAGAAACTTTTTTCCACAAAAAAGGGGAGAGGTTGTATCCAACTAAGCGATCCAGAATTCTTCTTGTTTGTTGGGCGTTTACGCGGTTTTCATCTATTGTTCTTGGATGTTGCAGGGCTTCTTCAATTGCTGGCTTTGTAATTTCGTGAAACACGATTCTTTTTGGGTTTTTAAGTTCCAAGAGCTGTGCTACATGCCAGGCAATAGCTTCACCCTCTCGGTCTTCGTCACTAGCTAAAATAACTTCTGTTGCTTTTTTTGCAGCATTTTTTAGAGCAGTAGCAGTTTTCCTTGCTTTGGTAGGGATAACATATGTTGGCTCAAAGTCTTTTTCAACATCAATGCCAAGCTTCCCCTTGGGAAGGTCTCGTATGTGTCCGTAGGAAGAAAGTACTTGGTAATCTTTTCCCAGGAAGGATTCAATGGTCCTGCCCTTAGCAGGACTCTCCACTATTACAAGGCGCATAGTAGTTTTACTCTAGCTTTTGTTGCGTAACTTCTCAACCGCCTCGCTTAGCATTTGACAGTACAGGTTCAGTCCAACAATATTTACACTGCCTGATTGTTCTTTGCCAAGAATGTTCCCTGCTCCTCGAATTTCCATATCACGAAGAGCAATTTTATACCCAGAACCAAGCTCTCCTGATTCTTTCAAAGCCTTAAGGCGAAGCTGTGCTTTCTCTGAGATATTGGGTCCATGAAGAAACCAAGCAAAGGATTGTACGCTTGCTCTGCCAATACGTCCCCGAATTTGGTAAGCCTGCGCTAACCCCAGTTTTGTTGTATCTTCCACTATTAAGGTATTTACGTTGGGGATATCTAATCCATTTTCAATAATAGTGGTCGCAACTAAAACATCATAGTGGTTTTTCTCAAACTCATTCATAACGTTTATCAGTTCTTTCTCTGATAAACGCCCATAAACGACTCCTACCCTTGCTTTTGGGACAAGTTTTTCCAGGTTCCTTTTCACTGCATCAATAGTTCCAATTCTGTTGTGCAGGTAGTACACTTGTCCTTTTCGTTTGAGTTCTTTTACAATTGCTTCTTTTATTATCCTATCACTTCTTTTTTCTATCGCCATTACAACGGGAGCCCTTCCCTCGGGCGGGGTTTGCACTATGCTCATGCCTTTTAAAGAAGAAAGGGACATGTATAAGGTGCGAGGTATGGGAGTTGCAGAAAGTGAGAGCATATCCAGGGAAGTTCTTAATTGTCTTAACTTTTCTTTTTGCTTTACGCCAAATCTTTGTTCATCGTCAGTAACAAGGAGCCCAAGTTTATGAAATTCAATATCAGGAGACAGGAGGCGATGGGTTCCAATAACAATATCTACTTTTCCAGCCTTAATATCTTGCAGTATTTTCTCTTGTTCTTTTTTCGTTTGCAGGCGAGAGAGGAGGACTATATGGACAGGGAGCTTTGCAAGGCGTTTTGTAAAGTTTGAGAAATGCTGGTAAGCCAAGATTGTGGTGGGAGCCAATAGAGCAGCTTGATGCCCCTGTTCTATTGCGCGTATCATGGCGCGCAAAGCAATCTCTGTTTTCCCAAACCCAACGTCTCCAACTATGATTCTATCCATGGGTTCTTGTTTTGAAAAATCCTCTTCAATGTCCTTGAGTGCTTCAAGTTGGTCCGGGGTTTCTTTGAAGGGAAAACTTTCCTGAACTCTAAAGTAGAGTTCTTCTGGTGGGTGGTAGGGAGGACGCAAGGAAATTTCTCTTGCCGCGTATAGGGAAAGAAGCTCTTTTGCAAGTTTTTCTACTTCTTCCTTGATCTTTCTCTTTGTCTTTACCCAGAAAGGAGAACCTAAACGAGAAACCTTGGGCTCTCTGAACCCAATGTAGCGCGAAAGTTTTTTTTCAAGTCCCTTTGGCAAAAAGAGTTTATCTTCTGCTGCATATTGTAAAACGTAGTAGGACTGCTCCTCTATTTTATGCATGCCTATAAATTTTGCTATGCCGTGGTCCAGGTGCACCACATATTCATCTTCCTTTAGCCCTGCGATATCTGAAAATACCTTTTGAGACGAAAGACGCTTTTTTAAAACTGCTCGAGAAGACTCTTCCTCTGCGTTAGTTGCAAGCTCTTCAATCAGTTCAATGTTATTTCCTATAAACTCAATGCGCAAAGCATGTTTTCTATTTAAAGGAAAAACCTCAATTACTCCTCCTTGGTGAGAAAACTCTCCTGGGTCGCGAACCCCAAATACTTTCTCATACCCAAGTTCATCTAGGCTACGTAAAAGCTCCGTTAAAGAGAGAGATTGCCCCTGCTCCAAAAAAATAGTATGTTCTTTAAAAAAAGGCTGACTTTTTCTTGCTTGAAGAATCTTTGTAAAGTTTTCTTGGAACCAAAGCCACCCCTTTTCTAAAAAATATGGGGTGATTGCAACTATCAATACTCTATTAATTGATGTGGATGTTATTGTCATCCGTATTCTTGTATAGCAAAAAACCCCATATTTTGAAAGAGGGGGTCGGGGAGATTGGGTATCTCCCCGTGGAGGAAATTATTCAAAACCGTGGGTTTTGAAAGAGGAGCTTTGCTCCGAGTGAGATATCCTAGCAGTG
>JAQBTT010000026.1 GCA_027624865.1 bacterium | reverse complement strand
TACAATACTGTATCTGGCGGGAACCTGGACTTTAAGAGGCCTTCCCGCCGAAGCCTTGGCGAAGGCGGGGATTTCGGGGCTTTTCAGGGCGTCTCATCTACCCCTCTCGGTCGGGCCTATGTAGTGTACAAGTGTAGTGTGCAAGTCAGACTTGCATGAGACGAGGGATGAACTATTGTCGCAACCACACTATAGCAAGATAGATATTGGATACCAGAAATACTATGAAAAGTATTAGGGTCCACTTGGAAAAAAGGTCTGGCCAAGTGGTGCCAATCACAATACCCAGTGCAATGAATGAGAGCTTAAAGATACCACCTTGCCACCACTTAAGCGAGAATGATTTAAATAAATTCATATGATTTATTGTAATACGATTAAAAAATATACGCAAAATTCGTGCGGTTCTTTTGTAGCCTGACCCATCTCGGTCAGGTGCTCAAAGTGGCTGCGGGACTAGGAATCGAACCTAGATACTGGGCTTCAAAGGCCCATGTCCTACCGTTAGACGATCCCGCAATATTATTCGTAAAAGGAAAACCTGTAACTCTTTTGAAGATACTTAAAATATTTCTTGTCAAAGGTAAGGAGTTTGGAAATGCCCTCTGCTTTCATGGTTGCTATAATACTACAATCAACAAAACTGATGTTTTTTTGATCTGTTTGCTGGAATATCTCCCAGGTTTCGTTGTGAAGACTTTCGTCAATATGAACAAGCCGCACATCTGGTCGCGCGAGTAAGGATGTTCCAGAGTCTCTGGCAATTTGCCTGCCAGCCCGCATGGAAGTAACAGTCACAATCTCAAGAAAGACAAGATTTGAGATAACAAGGGTATGGGGGCTAGCATCTAGCCTTACATTAAGGGAGTCTACTTTTTCTGCAAGCCCATCATCTTTATTGAAAAGGGCTATAAAGTAGTTAGAGTCAACAAATACCTGGTTATTTCTTTCCGCCATAGAGATAATCATCTAGATTCGTTGCCAGATCGCGTGGGCCTTTAAACCCCATCTTGCGGATACGTTCTGTAAACTGCACAAGGGTTTCCTGTTTTTTTACGGGCACGGGCTTTGTTTGTTGGGGAGCATATTGGATATCAACTGCGTCTCGTACCAGCTCAGAAAGCGTGGTCTTTTTCTTTTGAGCCAAACTCTTGAGCCTTTTTATTTGGCTTTTTGGGAGATATATTTGTGTTCTTTCCATATACTTCTAATATACACCATGGTGTATGTACTGTCAACCCCTCCCTCCCATACAACTCTCTACAATTGCAAGCTCTAAAGGAAGTTGCACAATGTCAGCATACTTCATGTCTCGCTCCGCTTCCATAAAAAGCTTTAACGCAGTGGTTAAAAACTTTCCCTCAATACTCTTTGTTTGCTCCCCTAGCTTTTCTTGTTGCTCTTTGGTAAATCCTGGTGCAATGATATTTGTAATCTCATCATTAAACTTGAGGATAAGGATGCGACGCAAATATTCAACAAGATTCTTTGCAAACTCTTGTGGATCCATACCTTTTTCAAGATTTGTATTCAAAAAGTTCACTGCCTCTGCTGTTTTCTTCTCTAAGAGAAGATCAACAAGGGATGCAAGTATGTTAATATCCACAATCCCAAGAAGTTCTTGAAGCTCCACAACTCCAATTGTGTTTCCGTCTTGATGGAACGTTAACACTCTATCTAAAAGAGACTCTGCATCTCGAAATGAACCTCCAGCATGCGCTGCAAGAATTTCCAAAGCCATGTTATCAATCTTTGCTTTTTCTTTTTCTGCAACGCTTTTTAATCTTCCTACAATTTCTTTAATGCTAAGCTTTCTGAAATCAAAGCGCTGGCATCGGGAAACAATAGTTGAAATCATGCGATTTGCTTCCGTGGTAGCAAGAATGAAGATTGCGTGGCTAGGAGGCTCCTCTAGAGTTTTTAAAAGTGCATTGGAAGCTTCTTTGGTTAGCTGATGCGCTTCATCTATAACAAAGACTTTATACTTAAGTCTTGCTGGAGCAAACCGAATCCCCTCTTTTAAGTCGCGAATCTCATCAATACCTCTATTGGAAGCGGCATCTATTTCCACAAAGTCCAAAGCTCTTCCCTGCCCTATCTCAAGGCAGTAGTCACAGGTGTTATCTGGCTCCCCTTTTTTTGGGCTCTTGCAATTTACAGCTTTTGCAAGAATTCTTGCCAACGTTGTTTTTCCAGAACCTCGAGGACCAGAAAATAAATAGGCATGAGAGAGGAGATTTCCTTCTACTGCGTTGCGCAAGGTTTGAACCACATGGTCCTGCCCTATAACTTCAGAGAAGCTTTGAGGTCTGTATTTTCTATATAATGCTAGGTTAGGCATGTTTCATATTATTACAGAAAATACAGACCGCACAGGAGGGGTCGGGAGGATTGGGTATCCTCCCGTGTTGGAAATTATTCAAAACCGAGGGTTTTGAAAGAGCGCAAGCGACAGGTCGATATTTTCTATAGAGTGCAAGATTTGTAGCCATAGCGCAATGGTAGCAAAAAGTGAGGCGTTTTTCAATCCATCACGGTGTGATACAATGGTGAAACATGATTACGCTCTACAATACGCTTTCAAGAAAAAAAGAGGTTGTGCAACCCAAACCAGAAAAAAAGCTGAATTTGTTTGTGTGCGGTATCACCCCCTATGATTATGCTCACATTGGGCATGCTCGGACGTATATCGTATTTGATGCTTTTGTGCGCTACCTTACAACCCTGGGGAATAGGGTTTTCTATCTTCAGAACGTAACAGATATAGAGGATAAGATTATCAAGCGAGCCAAAGAGAAAAACATGTCTCCCAGGTCCTTGGCAAAAATGTTTGAGAAAGAATACCTCAAGGATATGAAGGCGCTGGGCATCACAAGTGTGAACCAGTATGCAAGGGCAACGGAATATATCCCAGAGATTATCTCTCAGATTCAAAGACTAGAGAAGAAAGGATATGCTTATGAGCTTGCGGGAGATGGCGTGTATTATGATATCTTAAAGTTTAAAGAGTATGGCAAGCTTTCACGTCGCACCTCACAAAAAGCGGAAGATGCAATATCTCGCATTGATGATTCAGTAAAAAAGCGCAATAAAGGAGACTTTGCATTATGGAAGATATCAAAAGAGGGAGAACCAAAATGGAAGAGCCCTTGGGGATGGGGACGTCCTGGGTGGCACATTGAAGATACTGCCATTACAGAAAAGTACTTTGGAGCGCAGTATGATTTGCATGGAGGTGCCCGCGACCTTATCTTTCCGCACCATGAAGCAGAGATAGCGCAGATGGAGGCAATCTCTGGGAAAAAACCCATGGCAAGGCATTGGATGCATTCTGGATTTTTAACGGTAGAGGGCGTGAAAATGTCAAAGTCTTTGGGTAATTTTGTTACCATTAAAGACTTTCTAAAAGAGCACTCTGTAAGAGTACTCAGGCTTTTGGTGTTGAAAGCTCATTATCGCTCCCCTATTGATTACTCTCCCTTACTGCTCGTGCAAACAAAGCGGGAACTTGAGCGCCTTGATGAGTTTGTAGATCGTCTTTGCGAGAAATCACAAACCACAAATTACAAAACACAAACAAAACACAAATTCAAAATTCAAAATTCAAAATTAGCGTTTGCAAAAGCCCTGGCAGATGATTTCAATACTCCAAAGGCAATTGCAGTGTTATTTGAGGTGCTTACCAAAGGAAATACTCAAATGGCAAAAGATGCTCTATCCTTACAGGACGTAAAGGAAATCCTCATATTTTTAAAAGAAGTAGATGGAGTTTTTGGCTTTCTGTCGTTTAAAAGAAAGGGAAACGCAATTCCAACTGGTGTTATGAAACTTGCAAAGGAGCGAGAGGAATATAGGCAGAGCAGTCAGTGGGAAAAGGCAGATGAGATGCGAAAAACACTCATGGAAATGGGTTATGAGGTAGAAGATACACCAGAAGGCCCCAAGTTGAAGAAAACCTCTTGATACGCTAAGATAACAGCACTATGGCAGAAGAAAAGTCCTTAACTCAAGTAAGCAAGTTGCCTCCTCAGAATATTGAGGCGGAAACTTCGCTTTTAGGGAGCTTAATGATGGATAAGGATGCTTTCTTGCGGGTAGGGGACTTTCTGGAATCTCGTGACTTTTACAAAAGGGCACATCGGGATATATACATTGCAATGACAGATCTTTTTGAGAAAGGAGATCCTATTGATGTTCTTTCTCTTGCAGGAAGACTCCAGGAAAAAAAGCAACTGGAAAGCATAGGAGGGAACGTATACCTTACTGAGCTTGTAAATTCTGTTCCTACATCTTCGCACGTTATGGCATATGCCAAGATTGTGCAAAAAAAGAGAATCTTGCGAGACTTAATCTCTGTTTCACAAGAGATTGGAAGTATGGGGTATGATGAGGCGGAAGATACAGATATTCTTTTAGATAAAGCAGAATCTAGTATTTTTGCTATTGCGCAAAAATCTCTTGCTCAAAACTTCACTCACGTGAAAGATGATTTGGAAGAGGCTTTTGAGAGAATAGATATGCTTTCAAAAAGCGGAAAAGCAACGAGAGGTGTTCCTATTGGATTTTCAGATTTGGATAATATTCTTTCGGGGCTGCAAAAATCAGACCTCATTATTCTTGCTGCTCGCCCGTCTTTGGGAAAGTCAGCCTTGGCAGCAGATATTGCGCGTAGAGTTGCGGTGCATCATTCAGTTCCAGTTGGACTGTTTTCGCTTGAAATGTCTAAAGACCAAGTCATAGACCGTTTTATTGCCGCGCAAGCCGGAGTTGATCTTTGGAAATTAAGAACAGGGAAGCTCTCTTCTCAAGGGAATGATAATGACTTTACAAGAATACAAGAAGCCATGGGAGTGCTTTCGGAAGCCCCCATATATATTGAAGATAGCTCTATGCAAACTGTTTTAAGAATGCGTGCAATGGCAAGGAGACTGCAGGCAAATCAGGGACTTGGTCTTTTGATTATTGATTATTTACAATTGATTGAGCCAAGAAATGCTCAAGCAAATATTGTCCAGCAGGTTTCTGAAATTTCGCGGTCCCTAAAAGGGTTAGCGCGAGAGTTAAATATCCCAGTTCTTGCCCTGTCCCAGCTTTCACGAGCTGTAGAACAAAGAACTCCACAGCGCCCTCGCCTTTCTGACCTTCGTGAAAGTGGATCTTTAGAGCAAGATGCAGATGTCGTTATGTTTATCTATAGGGAGGATAAGTATCGAGCTGACCCTAGCAACCAGGGTATCGCTGAAATTATTATTGCAAAGCACAGAAATGGACCGGTTGGTTCAGCAAAACTACACTTTAATGAAACAGCAGTGAGCTTTTCTGATCTTGCAAAAGATGACCTTGAGTTTCAAGAACCAATAGAAGAGATTTCATTTTAATGTATCCTGTTAGAAGTTTAGCCACACAAACACAAAGATTACCCATGAACAATACACATAACAGTTTTAACTTCTAACGGGATGTATCCTCGCCAAATTCAAAGACTTATTCAGCTCTTCTCTGGGTTTCCTACGGTGGGGCAAAGAACGGCAACCCGCTTTGTGTTTTATCTTTTGCGAGCCCCAAGGAGTGAAGTAAAAGAACTCATAGAAGCCATAGCCCAAGTAAGAAATCAAATTGCACTGTGCAAACTTTGTTTTCAGCCTTTTGATGCAAGCGAAAAGACGCAAGAACTCTGCATTATTTGTAATGACAACACAAGGAGCAAGGAAATATTGTGCGTTATAGAAAAGGAGAGTGACTTGGAAGCACTGGAATCCATCAAGGAATACAAGGGTCTCTACTTTATCTTAGGAGGACCAGTGGACCCTTTAAAGAAAGAACAGCGAGAGATATTGCGTATGAAAGAACTTGAAGAGAGATTGAAAGACTCCCCTATCAAAGAAGTCATCATTGCGACAAACCCAACAGTAGAAGGCGAAGCTACTGCCCTCTATTTGGAGCGTGTGTTTAAGGATTCTGGTATAAAGCTTACTCGTTTAGGAAGAGGTCTTCCTATTGGAGGTGAGCTTGAATATGCAGACCCTGAAACCTTAAAGCAATCTTTAGAAAACCGCCGTTAAAACCTAGTTAAACTAGGAGAAATAATAATAAAAGTGGCGCAATACTTCAATACTAGCTAGTA
>JAQBTT010000025.1 GCA_027624865.1 bacterium | reverse complement strand
AATTATCCAGATTGCAAACTTTTTTATCTTTCCTTTCTTTCGATCCTGTGCCTGTCCTTCCCGTCTCTCTTGGCGTTGTAATTCTTTTCTCTCTTTTTTTGTTACTTCTTCTTCCATTATAGTTCAGCTTCAATAATAGCTTTTAACTGTTCGTAAGGTACCGCACCCGTCACAGGAGTTCCATTCACGTAAGTGCCAGGAGTTCCTGTAACTCCGCCTTGCACTCCCTCATCAAGATTATTTTGCACTTTATCCTGGTATTTTCTTTCTTGAACACAAGTTTGAAATTGCGCGAGATCTACTCCAATTTGCAAAGCTACTTCTTCATAAAGCGCATTACCCAAACGTTCCTGGTTTTCAAACATAGCATCTGCAAATGTCCAAAATCCATCATTTCCAGCCTGTTCCCATACACATTCAGATGCCTCAGCGGCAGGCCTTGCATCAGAATGAATACTATCTAATGGAAAGTGCTTGTAAATCCAACGAATGTCGTCCCCATACTCTTCCATTGCTTGCTTTGCCGTAGGGTGAAATCTACTGCAAAACGGGCATTCAAAATCAGAAAACTCAACCATGGTTATTTTCGCGTCTTTGTTTCCGCGCATGTGATCATCCTCATTTATAGTAAACTCTACCTTGTCTCCATTTATTTTAGGAGCTCCCGATGGACCAGGAACAATGTTTTGTCCCAAGCTAATCCCTCCACCTGCAGTTATGATAGACCCGCTAATAATCAGTGCTCCGAGCAAAATTGCTCCTGGGACATAAAACGCTTTATATTTATCCATAGTATTGTTTCCTTTATTTATTATTATTTATTACTGTGTTCTTGATAGTACTCATACGTTGAAGTTGCTGCCATCGCTCCTAGGGCCGCTGCCGTAATATCTTGCTTGAAGCTTCCAAAATGGGTGGTTGCGTCCCCTGCTGCAAATATTCCCGGCACATTTGTTCGCATCCCATTATCCACTTTCATGTATCCCTTATCATCTATTGTAATGCCAAGTTGATTTGCAAAGGTTTTATCTGGATCAAATCCAATTTCAACAAATACCCCATCTACCACCAAATCTACAACGTTCCCATCACTTTTTTTAAGAACCAATTTTTCAAGCATCTTCTCTCCCACAATTTCCTTAATTTCAGTCTCCAGTAAGACTTCGACCTTATCACCAAGATTTTTCATGCGCTCAAGATTTACTGGCTCTGCTGTCACTTCCTTTCCTCGCACAATAAGGTAGATTTTTTTTGCATACTCAGCAAGAAAATTCACTCCCTTTACTGAAGAGTCGCCCCCACCAATCATGGCAACAGTTTTGCCTCCATACACTGGGCCGTCACATGTCCAGCAATAGTGCACTCCCTTTCCGGTAAGTTCTTTTTCATTTGGCAGACCAAGATGTCTTCGCTCAGAACCAATGGCTAAAATAACAGTAGTTCCTTGAAACTCTTTGTCCTCTACGTTCACAATAAAAGAATTGCCGTCTTTAGTGATCTTCTCTGCTCTGCCTTTTTCAAACACCGCTCCATACTCCTTCCCTTGCTCTTGCATTGTCTGCATTAACTCCAGTCCATCAATTATTTTTATTCCAGGGTAGTTTTCAATAGTTCCTGCTGTAGCAGTTTCCCCTCCAAACTCTCCTTGGATAACCAAAGTCTCCATTTTATACCGCCGTGCGTACAAAGCTGCTGAAAGTCCTGCTGCTCCAGAGCCAACAATAATGAGATCGTATTTCATATATTATACTTGTTACTTCTATATTATATATTATACTTATTCCCTCCGTTCTTCGCAAGATAGTATACAGAATTAATAAATCCAATGTGCGTGTAGGCTTGAGGAAAATTTCCTAAAAACTCCTTGGTCTTTGGGTTTATCTCTTCTGAGTATAGTCCCACATGATTTGCAAGTTTCGCTAAACTCGCAAGATACAGCCGTGCTCTTTCTATCTTGCCAGCAAAAATTAAAGCATCAACCAGCCAAAAGGATGCTGGCAAAAAAGCTCCTTCTCTCCCTGGTAACCCATCCTTTGCGGTATAACGCAAAAGTAAGCCATTTTGAACAGAGAGTTCTTTTTCAATTGCCTGCACCGTCAAAATCATTTTAGGATCCTTGCCATCAATAAAACCCATTACAGGCATAAGGAGCAAGGAAGCATCTAAGTCATTGGAGTCAAAACTCTGCAAAAAGGATTGCCTCTCCTCAGACCAACCTTTTTTTATTACCTCACTGTAAATTTTCTCTTTTTCCTCCTCCCAAATCTCAAGTTCTCCCTTAAAGGAATAATCCTTTGCTATCTTTATTGCCCGGTCCAGCGCAACCCAACACATGACCTTTGAGTACACAAAGTGTTGCTTCCCTCCTCTAACTTCCCACAATCCTTCATCGGGTTCCCTCCATATTTTCACTACATAGCTTGCAAACTTTCGCAAAATATCCCAAGTGTTCTCTTGTATCTTGTAATCCTTATCCATTAAATGGATACGCCAGACCGTATCTAGTATAGAGCCATAAATATCCCACTGCTTTTGCAAGTGCGCCAAGTTGCCAATACGCACAGGCTTTGAGTTACGATACCCCTCAAAATGTGGAAGAATCTCCTCTTTTAAATCTGCTTCGCCTTGCAATCCATACATAATTTGCACGCTTTTTGGATCAAAATTCTTCACGCTGCAACATTCGTTCAGCAACCAATCTACATACACTCTTGCCTCTTGAACATATCCCATTTGAAATAATGCCTGCAATACAAAAGAGGAATCACGAATCCAAGAGAATCGATAATCCCAATTTCGTATTCCACCAATAGATTCTGGGAGCGATGTGGTGGCTGCTGCCGCAATAGAACCAGGAGGCTCAAAAAAAAGAATCTTTAAAGCTAAAGAAGATCTTATCACCATGTCATGCCAAGGACCTTTAAGAGGGCAACTTGCAATATCACAGCGATGCACCCAATTCTCCCAAAATTTCTTTGTTACTTCAAGTTCTTTTTCATAATGTGCCACGCTCCGGTCATCCTCTTTTGTTTCGTGGTAGTGAAACCCAAGATACACGGTTTCTCCCTCCTTGAGCTTCAATGTGGTAGTCCCTATATTATCTTTCAGCACATATTCTCCAGGAGAAATGAGTTCACCTTTTCTCTTGCCCTCATGCTCTACTACAAGGCCATGCTCACCAAAAGAAAGTATTGTTTCTCCTCTCCCGTAATCAAAGCGAGGCTGAAAGATTACTTCAACATCAACACTCCCCTTTGTGCATGTAAGTTTTCTGTGTAATTCTGCTTTTTCAATTTCCTTCATATCCGTTCCAGCCTGAGCTGGGATATAATCAAGTAATTCAAGAATCCCCTCTCTTGTTTGAAAAATTGTAGTAAGGATATTAGTCTCCCCCAAATATTCTTGCTTTAAAGTAAAAGACTGCGCGGGAGCAATACTCCACTTCCCACCTTTTGTCTCATCTAAAATTGCGGCAAACACCGATGGAGAATTAAGATACGGAGCTGGTGCCCAATCAATAGAGCCATCCTTTGAAACCAAGGCAGCTGACCGCAAGTTTCCTATAATGGCGTAGTCGCGTATTGGTTTATACATGCTGCTTGGCAAGTTCTAAGGCACCGTATAATCCTGCGGAGTCCCCAAACGCTGCTTTTACAATGGGAGGAGGCTTGGGAAAGACGGTCAAAATCTCTTTCAGGTATCCTCGAACCTTGTCTAAGGAAATGGCCGGGTCTCCCAATATCATGGACCCACCAAGAACCACAATGTCTGGAGACCAATGGACAATGGTATTGTGAAGTCCGAGCGCAAGAAAGCGCGCCAGTTCGTCCCATATCTTTTCATCTTTGATTTTCCTGGGATCTCCATAGCGTTTCTGAATATCGCCCCCAGAAACAAAATGTTCCAGCGTCTTTCCTTGGTCAATAATCTGCTTGCCGGGCTCAAGCCCCATGGCGCTATCGTCAAGTTTTCCGCCAACCACCCTGGCTCCCCCAACTCCAGTGCTGATAGTCAAATACACAACAATAGCATGCCCCTTGCCTGCTCCTCTGACCGCCTCTCCTACTCCTGCGGCATCTGCGTCATTTACAAGGAGTGCCGGGGCTTTGAATATACGCTCCAGGTCCTTTTTCAAAGGCCGCTCCTGTACCTGCGGAAGGTTTTTGGAACTCAATACCATGGTATGCTCTTTGTCCTGGGAACCTGCAATGCCAAAACCAACCGAACGCAGCTGCCCTCCGGCCAGGTTCTTTTGTATTCCTTCAAGTGCCTCCACTATCTCCCCATACGTCTTTGGGGTTGGAACGGTGACGGATTCTTGGAGGGTTTTCCCGTCGCCAGAAAGGGCGTAACGAAACCTTGTTCCTCCAATATCAAAGAGTAAATACATATTATTTCAAAAGATTATTCCAATCTGCTGAAAATCGCTCAATGCCCTTATTGGTTGAATCATGGGAAATATCAAAACCTTCCCAAGCTTGCGAAAGATCAATTTCCCTGTAAGGAATGTCTTTTAAATCATTCTTTTCATGCTTTATATCTTCTGTTAGGGGCATACCTTTATCTGCCCACTCTTTTAAAATCTTTTCCGGAGACGTAATAATATCAGAACTAAACGAAAGAGAGTGAGTAAAGTGGTCTAATGTGCGAACGGATGCGGTGAGCACCTCAACGTGGCCGTCTCCTTTTTTATACATTTTAATAATGTTGGCAATCAAACTCATGCCATTTTCTCCTCTATCGTCCAACCTCCCAACAAAAGGAGAAACAAACACTTCTCCTCTCTTTGCTCCCTTGGTAGCGGCGTACACGGCTGCTGCCTGCTCTTGAGTAAAGCATAGCGTCATATTCACTCGCATTCCTTCTGTAATTGACATGTTAGCTGCTTTCAGCCCCTCTTTGGTCGTTGGGTACTTAATATGTGCATTGGCAATCCAAGAGAACATTTCCTTTCCCTGCGAAAACATATCTTCTGCTGAAGTTGCATCATCTGCATATACCTCAATAGACACTGAGCCATCAGGAATTAACAAGGATACTTTTTGTATGGTTTCTTTATAGAAAGTTAAAAGTTCCTCTTTGCTAAATTTCTCCCCTCTTGCCAAGCGCTCCTTTGCACCAGGACTTCCTGCAATTAAACTTGGGTTGGTAGTTTGTCCATCCAAAAATCCAAGGGTAGAAATCATAGCCTCTGTATCTTTGGGATCACCGCTATCTAAAAATATTTTAGTTTGTAAAGTTTTTGGTCTCATTTTTTAATATCAGTAAATATATGTACCTCTGGCATTTCGCGGATAATACGAGCTGGGGTTTCATATAGAGTACCATCTTTGCCTAACATCTTTTCTAGCGCATTTTTCTTTTCGTCTCCAACCATATACACCAGCGAATGATCTACCATGCGCAAAAACGGCAATGTTATGGTAGCTCGTAATGGATACTCATTTTTATCTCCTGCGTCATATCCAACAGCCAAATGTTCTCCTGCAAATAATTCTGCAAACATACCTTGCTCTTTTGGGTGGGGCATAATCCCTACCGTATGTCCGTCAGGTCCCACTCCTTGTGTAATAACAATTCTTCCTCCAGAATGTTCCTCTCTCCAACCTGCAAGCGCTCCATGAAATCGCTTGGCAAAAATCTCAATATCATCCCCTGGCTGAACCCTCGTATCAATGAAATATGCTCCGCGCTCTTCTGCCTTTTGGAAAAATGAAGTTTCGGTTAATTGGGCAAAATTATTTACTTTAGGATTCTCTGAAAATCGCTCATCGGTCATCCCAATCGTAAGATTTGATGGGAATATACTAATACGCTCCAATAATTCCAGAGAAGAGCCTCCCGATGACAAAAAGAGTGTTGGGACATGCGCGTGCGCATCCAAAACCTTATTTAAATGCGCACCTGCTTTTTCTTGAACTTCCTCTTTTGTAGAATATCTTTTAACCTCCATCTAATTTCCAATTTCAAATTTTTAATTTAAAAACAATGTCTTAATTTCTAATTTTAAAATTGAACATTTAAAATTGTTTTTGAATTTGAAATTTATCATTTAAAATTTATGTTGTGGCCGCCGAATACTGCTCGCAGGGTAGAAAGAATCTTTCCAGTAAAGCTAGGATGCTTCTTTGATCGTATTCTAAAATTGAATGCTCCTTTAATCACAGGGACCGGGACTTTCAGTTCCTTTGCGGTTTTTACAGTCCATTCTCCTTCGCCGGTATGTGAAACAACGGAGGAAGCTTTTTTTAGATCCTCTCCGTATTCTACAAATCCTTCACGCAGCCAATGTACCAACCTTGAGGTAATGATGCTGTTTTGACTATACACTGTGGCTACTTCTTTCAACTTAAAACGAAAAGGAGCTTTTTTCAGCACCGCAAATCCTTCGGCCAAGGCCTGCATCATTCCATACTCAATGCCATTGTGTATCATTTTAGCAAAGTGCCCCGCACCAGACTTGCCCATGTACCCAGGGCGCGTATCTGAAAGTGCACGAAACAACGGCACCATTTTCTCATATATCTTCTTTTCGCCCCCTGCCATAATCGCAAACCTTCCTTGCGCAATAGATACGGGTCCTCCTGAAATCCCCGTATCCAAATAGTGAATCCCTTTCTTTTGCAATATAGCAGCTCTTCTCATAGAATCTTTATAAAAAGAATTACCGCCATCAATAATAATATCCCCTTTTTTTAAAATATGTATTAATCCTTGCTTTAAAAATAAAGTGTCGTCTATCGGCTTTCCTGCGGGCTTGCCCGCCGAAGCTTTAGCGTAGGCGGGAACCATGA
>JAQBTT010000024.1 GCA_027624865.1 bacterium | reverse complement strand
ATCTTTAGAAAACCGCCGATAGTTTGTTACCTGCTTTGTAAAACGATTTGCCTTCAGCAGTTTTACAAAACCCGGTGCGTTCCTTCACGCAATTCGAGGACGAATTGCTAGAACGCCCGTCAGAGTCAAGCAGTTGACTCTGACCCCGCCAAAAGCAAAGCAGTTTAAAAGTAGCCGCCTCACGGCGGCCCCAGTGCAGTTTCTCGTCTCGCGGTTCGCCTTCTGGCAAACATCGCTCGTAGAGAAACTGCCCGCCAAAAGCAAAGCAGTTTGCTTTTGGCCCCTTTTTATTTTTGAGCAATTGCGAGAATCTCTATCTCGCTATATAGCTGTCTGTGCCCTTTTTTTGTTTTCTCTCGCTTTTTGGCTTTAAATTTAAAGACGATAACTTTCTTTGCTTTTGCTTGCTTTAAAAGCTTCCCTTTTACGGTAGCTCCTTTAATTGTAGGAGTGCCAATCTCTGTTTTCTCTCCGTTATCTATAAGTAAAACATCATCAAACACAACTTCATCCCCTTCTTTTGTAGGGAGTTTTTCTATCTTGATTTTTTGACCGGGGTGAACAATGTATTGCTTCCCGCCTGTTTTTATAACAGCGATATTTGCCATATGGATAATAGAATATCAGATAGTAAGGGAAAAGTAAAGAGATAGCCTTAAAACTAAGCTTAGCTTAGGTGGGGATAACTTGGCCGAGCCAAGGGATTAATCTTCATCCTCCTCCTGAATAGGACGGTCAACTTGCAGGGGCTCAATGCCCTTGGAAGAGCCTGTAATACGCAATACATCCTTATCTATCTTCCCAAGCTCCTTGTGCGCTATATTATACGTATTTACGGTGGTACTAAGGTGCCCACCAAGCTTCGTCATATAGGTTTCATAACTTCCAATATGCCTTCCTAAGTCCTCCACGCGCTTTCTAATTTGCAGGGCTGATTCCTCAATCTTTAGGGCTTTTAGCCCTTGCAGTACGGTCTGAAGGTATGCAAGAAAGGTTGTGGGAGACACCACCATTACCTTTTTTTGACCAGCAGCGTATTCGATAAGGTTTAAGGTATTTGCCTTTACCGCTCCTATCTTATTTACTAAAAGGTCATAGTACACAGCTTCAGATGGAATAAACATAAAGGCAAAGCCAAGAGTTCCCTCATTTGGTTTTATATACTTTGCAGTTTCATCCACTCGATTCTTAAGATCGTTTACAAAGGCTGTCTCATAGCGTTCCCGTTCATCTGGGGTCGCAGCCTCAAGAATACGGTTGTAGTTTTCAAGAGAAAACTTGGAGTCCACAGGAACAATCCCCTCTTTGGTAATAACAACGGCGTCCACAATGCTTCCGTCTTTAAATGCATACTGCATTTGATAGGAGCCTGGGGGCAAAACATTCTTTAAAACTGTTTCCAGGTAATACTCACCAAGTACCCCTCTTTGCTTAGGGTTTTTTAAAATATCTTGCAGGTTCTTTAATTGGTCAGTAACGCTCATTACTTGTTTTTGTCCCTCCCCTACGCGCACAAGTTCTTGCGTTATCTCTTTTATAATCTTTGCACTTTCGCCAAATTGGTCGCGAATGGCTTTGCTAGATTCTCCTAACTTTACGTCCATTGTGCGATTGAGCTCTGCAATTTGGTTTTGGAGCATGAGAGATTGCGTTGAATCTTTATCCTTGTCTTTTAGGTTATGAATTTCTTTTCTTAAAAAAAGCACTCCAAAACCAAACAATGCCAAAAGAAAAATCCCGGTTGCTATAAGTATTAAAATAAGAGGATCCATGCCTCTATACTATCATTCCTTATCCTTTTGCTCAATAAATGCAAAGGCCCCAGATTCTATTATTTTGGAGGGGTCTTGCTACCTCAAGCAAAAGCTGAATGTTGGTTCACATAGTACCTTGGTAAAGAGTTCTGCTACTACAAAGGCAAAGTAGAGGATGATGAGAATGAACGCCTCTTTTTTGGTAATCTTTCTTCCTGTGCGAATAAAGATTAAGAAAAACATGGCAGCAAGAATCATAAAGAAACGGGCAAGTGCAAAAGGAGAAAAGTCTTCTACCACAATGGGCTGCAAAAAGGCAACAATACCCAGGATTAAGGTAGTTAAGACAATAACAGAGCCTGTTATCTCTCCTAGAATCATCCAGCTTTTTCCTTTGCGCGCTGCAGCTACTGCAAAGTAGAGTTCTGGAAGCGCCGAAGCTAAGCCTAGTCCAAGAATACCAATTAAGGCAATAGGCACTGAGAACTCTAGCGCAAAGAAATCAGCAGAGCGCACAATGCCCTCTACTGAAGCTATGAGCAATACCCCGCCAAGAAGAATCTGCAAAAATCCGCCCATGAAACTGCCAAAGCGTTTTAACGGAGGTCTATGATTTTCATCTAAGGTTTGTTGGTAGTATTTGCGCTTGGTAAACATCCAGGTAGCATATCCAAAAAAGACAATGATTAAAGCAATGCCGTCTCCCCTTCCCAAAACTCCATCTAAGATAAGGAGCAAAGGCAAAAGCGCAATGGAGATAGTAAGAAAGGCAGAGGTCTGCATGAGTTTACCCTCAGCTACAAGGTCAGATCCTATAAGAACCGCTAGTGCAATAACTAAGGTAAGGTCTACCACGCTGTTTCCTACAATGTCACCAAAGGAGAGTTCTGGGATACCATGAGCAATGGAAGAGAGCCCTATGAAAAGGTTGGGGAGGGAGCCTCCTATCGCCATAACAAAAAAAGCAACAACAAATTCACTCCATGAGAGGTATTGCGCAACCTTGGTAATTCCCTGCACGAGCCAATTTGCAGCGCGAAACATGAGGAGAGCAGAGCCTATGACTAAGAGTATATGGAAAATCATGTTACTTTATTTTTTTAATATAGTACCACTTTACAGCCTCAATGAGGAGAACATTGAGAAGAGCCAGAGCGATAAGAATGCTCCAATCAAGTAACGTTAAGGCTACTGTACCCAAAAAGAGCTGGAACAAAGGAAGGTAGACTGCTATCAAAAGTAATAGGAGTCCTAAAATTACGGCACCCGTTACCCAAAGGTTGGAAAAGGGATTGTACTGCCAGATGTTTTTCCTTAAGCTTCTAATTGAAAAGACATAAAAGAGAGAACCAAGCCCCAATCCTACAAATAAAATTGTCTGAGTGTGCTCCAGCGTATAGGGAGTGCTTAATAGAAATAGAAATAACAAAAATAGCAAAAGGTCGGTTATAATGCTAATGCCAAAGATAATAACTTTCATTTCTTTGGTTAAAAGCCCAGTCTTTTTTTCAATAGGAGGCCTTGTCATAATGTCCCCCTCTGGTTTCTCTATTGTTAAAGCCATAGCAGGGAGTCCGTCTACTATGAGATTTATCCATAGAATTTGAAGGGCCGTTAGAGGCAGTGGAAGTCCCACAAGAAGACTACTTCCTATTAAAATAGTTTCAGTAAAAGAACCAGATACAAGATAGGTAATGATTTTTCTAATATTATCTATAATAACTCTCCCCTCTTTAATGGCTTGGGGAATAATAGCAAAATTATCTTCAAGTAAAATAAGGTCAGAGCTCTCTTTTGCAACATCTGCCCCAGAACCTAGCGCCAGCCCAATGTCTGCTTTTTTAAGAGCGGGAGCGTCGTTCACCCCATCTCCTGTCATTGCAATGACAGCACCTTTTCTCTGCCACGCCTCAACAATACGGAGTTTATGCCTTGGTTCTACTCTTGCAAAGACTGAGATATGCTGTAATTTTGCATCAAGCTCCGTATCCAAAAGAGTATCTAGGTCATGGCCCTCCATAAGATTTTCTTCTTTTACGGGAAGGTTAAGCTCCTTTGCTACGGCTTTTGCAGTTAAAAGGTGATCCCCTGTTGCAATGACAGTTTTTAACCCAGCATCTTTCGCTAGTTTAATAGCCTCTTTTACTCCCTCTCGGATAGGGTCGTTGAGCGCAATAAAGCCAAGAAGTTCAAGCTCTGTAATCTCCTTTCTTAGTGCATCTTTTTTTAGCCCAGTAGTCTTTTTGGTAGCAATATCCTTTCTTGCAAGAGCAATTACCCGAAAGCCCTTGGACGTGAGCTCCTCTAATATTTTTTGTGCTTGGCGATTTTCTCTTTCTGAAAGCGAAGAGAGCCCTATGATCTTTTCTGGTGCTCCGGATACAGAGAGCATTGTTCCATTCTTAATTTTATGAAATGCGGCCACATATTTTTCTTGGGAACTAAAGGGAATGTGAAAGAGCAGTGGAGCATGTTTTTCTATGTTGACTCTTAAAATTCCAGCTTCCATGGTAGCTTCTAGTAAGGCCTTGTCTGTTGGCCTTCCCCTCAGTATGGGTTTTTCTAGCGCTGCTGTTGGATTTTCAATAAACGCTTCGTTGGCAAGAGCAGCGACCCAAAGAATCTTTTCTCGGTTTTTTGATTTTAAAGGTACAATTTCCTCTACTTTCATCCTGCCTTCTGTGAGCGTGAGAGTTTTATCAGTTACGATAACAGAGGTACTCCCTAGAGTCTCAGCAGAGGTTAAGTGGCGCACAAGACCCTTTTGGCTGAGAACTCTTTGCATACCAACTGCGAGAACCGCGGTCATTGCAATAGGCAAACCTTCTGGGATTGCAGCTACCATAATAGCTACTGCAATGGTAAACATCTCTACTGCGTCTCCTCCAGTTACTACTCCTTGACCAAAAATAAATAGTGCAAGGAATGCAATGATAATACTAATAATCCAAGAGAAACGGCCAAGTTTCTTTTGGTAGGGAGTTTTCTCTTCTTGCACTTCAGACAAAAGTTTTGAGATTTTACCAAGCTCTGTTTTCTGTCCGGTTGCTGTTACAATGGCTCTCCCCTTTCCTCCTTCTACAGTACTCCCCATGTATGCCATATTGTCTCGGTCAGCGAGTGGAGTTTTTACACCAAGTATCGCCCCATGCTTTATAGATGCGAGCCACTCTCCCGTAAGAACTGCTTCATTAATGTGCAGCTCAAAGGCTTCTATGATTCTTGCGTCTGCTGGAACATTGTTCCCCTCAGTAAGCATAATAATATCCCCTGGTACTAAGTTTTCCTTTAAAACCTCTCTTTCATTCCCTTCTCGCACAACCAAAGCCTTTTGCTTTAAGATGTTTTTTAATGCAGAAAGCGCCTTTGTTGCTTTATTTTCTTGAAAATACCCAATAGCGCTATTTATAAGTACAGCAATGAAGATAACAGTGCTGTCAGTGTATTCTTGGAGCCACAGAGTTACTCCCCCAGCAATCAGAAGGATAAAGACAAGAGGGCTTTTAAATTGGCGTAAAAAAAGAACCAAAGGAGAGAGGGCTTTATCCTCTGGAAGACTGTTTAACCCGTATTCGTTTGTTCGCAATGCAACTTCTTTTTCCGTTAGGCCAAGCTGTGCATTTGAGCCAAGCTTGCTTAGAGCTTCCTTTGCTGAAATACTGTGCCAAATAGTTGTTGGAGCCATTCCCTTATTATATAGAGAATAGAGAGAAAAAGAAGAGGCGGCCCTAGAATTTAGTGGGCCGCCTTTTGGTAGGGTGCTTATTAGACAAGGAATCCTTCCTCATCTATGTCGTCTGGGTGGGTGTCTATGTTTCCTATGTCGTCCTCTTCATCTGCAGAGCTCCTGCGAGGCCTGTTTTTTGTACTGGAATTGCCCCGAGATTCTGATTCAACAAAATTTTTGAAGTCTCTTGTTTCTTTGCAGAATTGGCATTTCCCATCGCTCGTGGGTCCATTTGCAGGCTGGATTACCCAGTAATGTCTGCCGTTAGGTGATTTTTTATCCTCGCAAATTGCAGAGGAAGGAACTTCAATCGAGACAGTGCTAGCTTCTTGTTTTGATGAGGTCATACTCCCCCTTCATGGCTAGAATTTGTACATGTGTAATGTTTTACTCCTTTTTATTCAAAAAGCAAGTTCTTTTCTCAGGGATTTGACAAGCGGTAAAGTAATTGCTATAATATAAACATGATGACATTAGATAAAGAAAAGAATAAAGGCGCCGTTTCAGGTTCGATTTTGTTTAAAGCATTTCTTTTTTTAGTGGTTGGTGCTGGTGGAGTTCTTGTCTTCTCAGGAAAGTTGGATAAGGCTCCCTTGGCTGCAGATGTTTTGCAGATAGTGGATAGTGTAGGCACACAGGATAGTCAGGAAATTATTCAACCAGAGCTAACACCACAAGATGTGCCTGTAGAATCTCAAAACCCAGTAGAGGAAGTGGAAGAACCTGCTCCTGCTTTGCAAGATGCAAGCGTAGAACCTCAAAGTCCAATAGTAGTAGAGCCTGCTCCAGCACCGCTAAAGCAGGTTAATCCCGCACCTATTGCATCAGGAAAGGTATTGGTTTTGCCAACTGTAATTCCTGCTGGAGGAGAGATAACAGTGACAGTTGATGCCTCAGAAATCTCTGACTTTATCTTCTATGTGGATATTGATTTGGAAAATGTAAATACTGGTAGCGTCATACAAGGAAGCCTCACAAATATTGATGGCGAGGGAAAGAGATTTGGCAGTATACCAGTGCCCGTTGATGCGGATCAAGGAGCATGGATAGTGAAGAAAGCCTCTGTTATAGGGTTGGGAGAAACTTTAGTAGACTACCATGATGGACAGGATATGTCGGCTACATTTACCGTAGCCTCTCCTTAATACTTCTTAAAATCAATTACAAAAACTCCCCTGCAATCAGCAGAGGAGTTTTTAGCTTAGGATAACTATTGCTTTGTTGTGGCCCCACGGGGAATTGAACCCCGGTTACAGGAATGAGAATCCTGTGTCCTAGCCGTTAGACGATGGGGCCAAAAGCCACCTGCGTGGCTTTTGGCGGG
>JAQBTT010000023.1 GCA_027624865.1 bacterium | reverse complement strand
CCCGCCAGACACAAGCAGTTGTGTCTGGCCCACTTCACCACACCCCTAAAACTAAGCTTAGCTTAGTTATCCACAGCTAAGCTAAGCTTAGTTTTACTCAACTCTATTTTTTGTTCTCTTTGTGTAGCGTGTGCTTTTTGCAGGTATTACAAAACTTCTTAAATTCTAACTTCTGCTCCCCTTCTTTGCGGTTTCTCAGCAAAGATTTATGGGTAGCATAGTTGAGGTTTTTGCAGTCTTTGCACGCTAATCTTACGTATGGTTTTTTCTTTGCTGCCATAATATTTTGTTAATTACTCTTGAGCCGTTGGCCGGACTTGAACCGGCGACCTACTCCTTACCATGGAGTTGCTCTACCAGCTGAGCTACAACGGCACGGAATTCAACTGCTTGAATTTCGTGGGGTTTGCCCACCCGAGTCCTCGAGGGTGGAATCATGCAAACCCAGGCTTCTTTGTGAAACCGCGGTACGCGAATCGTTTCGCAAAGAAGGTTCCTTATTCAATTGTGTGGGCCGGGAGGGATTCGAACCCCCGAAGGCGTAAAGCCGCGTCGTTTACAGCGACGTCCGATTGGCCGCTCCGGCACCGACCCCTCGTTTCTTTAATGAATTACTGCTTCAGTAAAGAGTTATCCAAGCAGATATACGGTAGCACAAAATATACTACCCTGCAATCATCTTCCCATGCTTTGATTTCCACTCTTCAATATCTTTGTGATTGCCAGACATAAGTACTTTTGGTACTTTCCAATTTATGGCCTTGCCGCCTTTGGCGAGCCTCGCCCTGAATACTTCAGGGCGGGTGTATTGTGGGTACTCCAAAAAACCCTTCCTTCTCCCCTTTCCAAGACGTTCTTGCAAAAACTCAGGTTTTCCAATAACTCCTGGGATAAGGCGAGAGACAGTTTCAATAACAGCCATGCAAGGGACCTCTCCTCCCATTAGAACATAGTTTCCTATTGAAAGCTCCATATCAACAATGTTCTTTGCAACTCTTTCGTCTACTCCCTCATACCTTCCGCAGATAAAAATGAGTTGATCTTGGCGCGAAAGATCATGAGCCATTGCTTGAGTAAACTTCTTTCCTCTTGGGGTAAATAAGATAACTTTGGATTTTTTTCCTTTTTTCTTGAGTTTTTGCACTGCCTTGTATATAGGTTCTATCTTCATTACCATGCCAAGTCCCCCGCCAAATGGTTTATCATCCACGCTATGATGCTTGTCTGTGGTCCAATCTCTTAAATTATGAGCCGTAAGTCTCAGAAGCTTTTTCTTTTGAGCTTTTGCAAGCAAAGATTCCTTCTTGAAAGGATCAAATAGAGCGGGGAAGATAGTGAGAACATCAAAAATAATCATATAAAAAACAGCGCTACTTTTTTAGTGTAGCACTGTTTCTTTGGATTTCAACTTAAATGGTGAGATCTTCAATAGAAGGAGATTCCTTTACTTTTTCGTTTGTCTCTTCTTTGACCTCCGTCTGTCCCTCTCTTGGTGGTCTTCCGCCTTCTGGCTCTTCAATTTTGAGGTTCACTCTGGCGTGGGCTTTCATACCCGCAATTCTTATTAACGTACGAATTGCTCGGGCTGTGGAGCCCTGGCGACCAATGATTTGGCCCATGTCTTCAGGGTGTACTTTAAGAATGAGCAATACACCCATCTCATCTACTTTGTGCTCTACTGTTACGTCATCTGGATGATCTACTAATCCTTTGACGATGTACTCTAATAGGTCTTGATATTTGGACTGTTCGTCTGCCATATTGTGTATTTCAGTGTACCCCGTAAGGCAACTTTGTTGCTTTACGGGGTGTATTCAACAAAAAACGACCTTTATTCAATCTGCTTCTCTTCTCACCCTGTTATTGTAGAAAAAATACAAAGCATGTCAAGGGTATGGCGAGAGCAATGAGATGAACACTACATCCTCGAACATGAAACCTGAAATATGAAACATCTTTTAGCCTCTCGTGCTTCACGCTTCATACCATACGTTTTATAAAGGTAATGTTCATTTCGCCACTCTGGATAGTCTTATTGTGAAAGTACAACTTTTTAATAATTGTTAGATTTTTGTATTATTTTCTACTGAGCCGAAACTCCACTACTACGTAGTAGTGGAGTTTCGGCATTTCTTTTGCAACATGCTTTCCCACATTTCAACTCACAACGATGTTATGAGCTCAAGTGCGGTGAGAAAGTCATTGAATTAGATTCAATGCCGATTGACTTTCTCACAAGGTTTGCTCCTTCGGCTAGAGCTTGAGTTTATCCTTCGTACCCACGAACGAGTTTGGGGAAAGCATTTCGCTCAAATAAGCGAATCACTTCCTTTTCCTCGTTTGTGGGGTTGGGATGAAACATGGGATGCGGCCCATCGTAACCGCATCGAAAACAGGTGTACTGGTGAGGCTGTTCTGGCCCATCCTGCTGAGCGCTGTTGCACATGGGGCAACACCGCCCCTGGAGCTCCGGCTTCAGAAGGTAGTAGGGTGCTGGCCAGTCTGCCTCAAAATAAACTGAGCAGGGGAATCCTCCTCCTTCTAAGAATTTTTGGACAGCCTCCTCCAAGGAGGTCGTCCCGCTAGGTGTCCTTTGCCTTCTGATCCTTAAAAACTTTAGCATGTCATCGCTCCTTCGTTCTAAAATCTGTATTTTGCCAGAGCGGCGAGATGAACACTAACTTTCGTTCTGCATTCCAATTCTTTCATTTCTGAATGTTTCTAGCTACTGTCCATTTCGCCGCTCTGGAAGATGTTTCAAGGTACTATCCAATCTCTTAAACCCACTACTTCGCTAAAGCTTCGTAGTGCAAGGCACCACGGTAATGAGTTTGAGAGGTTGGATGTGGTTGGGGAGACTCGGAAGGATCTCGAGCGTTTATACCACGCATCCTTCCGAGGCCCCCTTGTATTATAGCTCAATCCCGATTGAGCTCTTTTGCTTCTTCTGGGGTGCGACATACCTCGCCCCCGTTAGAAATGAAGAAGACGAACCCTCCGTTGGAGGGTTCTACATGGAGCTGTTCTCCACGGTTTAGGGAAGTGGTCGCCTCCCAGGTTGAACCCTCCTTTGTGGTGGATACCTTGATTTCGTTCCGTTCCGACATTATATTTCCTCCTACTATATCGGCTCTATTTTTTTGGGAAGATACTATTCCTCCACACTTGAATCTCCAACCTTGGTTTGAAACTCAAGTGTGCGGGCAAATTGGTCGTCTAAACGAACAGGCGGCCCTCTTTCACCCTCCATAGCTCGTTAGAGCGAAGGAGGGCTTTAATAGAGAGCCGCGTGCCTGCCCGCCAAAGCTCATTTGAGCGAAGGCGGGTTAATTCAGCTTATCAGTTTCAAATTGCTAGCACTCTCCTATACCAGCAAGCCATATTCACTTATGGCTGTAGTATAGCATAGGAGATAGGATTTGTCAACCCCGCCCCTCTAGAGGAGCGGGGTCAAGGGCCGCCTATCCCTCTTTTTTGGAGTCCTCTGGAGCAGGCTCTTTGCTGGACTCGGCTGTATTTTGGTTGAAGTCGGGTTTTTGCTCTGGTTCTGCCTCTGGCTCTTGCTTGGTATTTTGGTCAAAACCCGACTTCTGCTCGGGTTCTCCCACAGGAACTTCCTGGGGTTGCTCTGCAACTTCCTCTGTCTTTGGCTCTGGAGCTGGCGTTTCTGCGGCTTGTGGCTGCTCTGGGGCTGGAGCTTCGGCTGACGCAACTGGTGCCGCTTTTGGTTCTTCCTTCTTCTTTGACTTTTTGTGCTTTGGGATTTTTGTTCCCTCAATAACACTGTCTGTAACGAGCATATTGTATACAGTGTCGGATGGCTTTGCACCAACTGACATCCAATATTTTGCTCGCTCACCATTTAAAGATCTCTCCTTTGTAAGAGGGTTATAGTAACCAAGTTCCTCAACGGAGCGTCCTCTTGTGGAGGAATTTTTTTCTTCCGTTACAATAATCTTGTAAAACGGTTGGTTCTTTTTTCCTTTTCGTTGTAGTCGTATTGTTAGCATATGAAGTAAAATTTATTCTATTTCCTGGGCATTTTTTAACGCTCACCACAGAGGGTTCGCTAAAATGTCCGCTTGAGTAAAGCAGTTTACTCAAGCCCAAATGTTTTCTTGCTTTTCTAAAGCCGCTTTTGCCGCTTCCTGTTCCGCTTCTTGTTTTGAAGTTCCCTGTCCCTCTGCTATCACATCTTTTCCTACGGTTACCGCGACAAGAAAGTTCTTTTCATGGTCTGGTCCCCATTCTCGAAGCACCTGATAGTTTGGGGTGTTTCCAGTTTTTTCTTGCGCCAGTTCCTGAAATCTTGATTTGGCATCCTCAAATAGTTTCTCTTCTAATACTTGTGGAAGTTTGGAGAGCACATACTGCCCTATCACCTTGTCGCATATTTTCAGCCCTTGGTCAAGGTACAATGCTCCAAGAAAGGCCTCTGTGGCGTTTGCTAGTATGTAGTCTCTTGCCTTTCCAGTTTCTCGTGATTCTCCACGGGATAGAAATAGGTAATCTCCGAGCATAAGGTCTTTTGCTACAATAGCGAGCATTCTTGCATTTACAAGGGCAGCTCTCCACATGGTAAGTTCTCCCTCGGGTTTATCTGGGTAGTTCTTGTATAGGTATTTTGTAACAACAAGCTCAAGTACTGCATCCCCTAGAAACTCCAGGCGTTCATTATGCTCCAGGCCAGAGCTTGGGTTCTCGTTTAAGTAAGAGCGATGGATAAAGGCCTGCTTTAGTAAATTCTTATCCTGAAATGCAATGCCAATTTGTTTTTCAAATAGTTCAATATCATTCATGTAGGTTTTTGTTCTTCTAATTCTCGAAATACGGTTCCCAGTACTCCATTTACAAACTTCCCAGATGACTCTCCAGAGAAGTTCTTTGCAAGTTCAATGGCTTCATTGATTGCAACCTTGGGGGGAACCTCTTCTTTGTTCCCATACAGTAGTTCAAATAGTCCAAGGCGGAGTACGTTTCTATCTACCATGGTAATTTGATCTATCGGCCATTCGGGCGCTGCTTTTTCAATAATCTTATCAATAGAACCTCGGTATAGTATCACTCCATTAATGAGAGTACGAATAAAGTCTTTGTTGACATCTTCAAGTCCAGGACCAAATTCTGCAGTATTCTTTTCAATGAGTTTCTCTACATCCTCCTCCATTTTGGAAAAATCCCATTCATACAAGGTTTGCATAGCAATGGAGCGCGCAAGATGCCTAGATGCCATAGGCTTTACAAATTGGTTTGTGAAAGTTTTTCTGGAGAAAGCTTCTCTTGATTCTTCATGTCTTTTTCTTGAGATGCGATTTCCTTCTCTTTTATCTTGCGCTCCTTTTTCTCAAGTTTCCCTAAGACATTGATAGCTTCCTTTCCTTTGTAGAATCCACAATTCTCACATATAGTGTGCGCCAAAACCGCCTTACCACACTTTGAGCAAGTTAATGGATTGGTCTCTTTTAAGTAGATATGCATTCTCCTTTGCCCTTGACGGGACTTGGAGCGATGTTGTTTTGGGACTGCCATATAGCCCAGTCTAGCAAAAAGCCTAGCTTTTTGCAAGACTGGGAAATACGAAGCACGAAATTCGACCCAGTCATCCGACGGGTCGCCCCATCGAATGATCGGAGCGAAATCCGAATCGGTTTAGAATTTAGAATTTAGGATTTAGGGTTTGTTTCAAATTTCGGATTTAAGAGGTTTGAAGGTTTTGCGGTGTATCTTGCATGGCCCATGTTTTTTGAGCATTGATAAGTGAAGCTTAGTTCCATATCCTTTGTTACGGTCAAAACCATATGCAGGATATTTTTTATGATAGTTTGCCATTAATCGGTCTCGGGTAACTTTGGCGACAATGGAAGCCATGGCACAAAGTTGTATTGTTTCGTCTCCCCTAATTACAGCCTTTTGCGCAATTGGGACATTAATTTCCATAGTGCCATCAATATAGAGAAATTCAGGAGTTACTTTTTTTGAAAGGTTACGTACAGCACGCACCATAGCAAGTTTTGTTGCTTGGTAGATATTTACTTTATCAATAGTTTTTTCAAAAACCTTGCCAATCCCCCATTGAATATCTTTACTTTTTAAAAAAATATCATAATACTCTTCTCGTTTTTTTGCTGAGAGCTTTTTTGAATCTCGAAGTCTGCCTAAGCTAAGCTTAGGAGCTCCTAAGCTTAGCTTAGGCACCATGTGTTTTTGTAAGATAACAACGGCAGCTGCAATCACAGGACCTGCTAAAGGTCCTCTCCCTACCTCGTCTATTCCTGCAATAACCTGCTTCTTCATATAATATGAGTATATCAGAATGTATGGAAGAAAAATAAAAAAAGTATGGAGGATTGCACGTGCGAATCCCCCATAACCTCTTCTCTAAGCGCGAGAAGTAGCTTTGCTATTTTTGTCTAATTGTGATGCAACACCACCCAAGTGACGCAGGATGTCCCACATTGACCCAAAGAAACCAGTCTCTGTGTACGAGATATTATTTTCTCGACAGAATTTTTTGACTTCTTTTTGGATTGAGCCAAGTTCAATTTCTGAAGCCCAGGGAAATAGGTGGTGCTCGATCTGCCTATCCAGACCACCAAATAAGATACGCAAGAATTTAGGCACTTGGATATTTCGAGATGTAAGCACTTGCCGGAGTATGAACTCCCAGCCAATGCTATTTTTGCTATCGATCACTGGCATGGCTTTGTGGTTGGTTGCAAACACTGAACCCATGTATAGTCCTTGAGCCATCTTGTGCACCAAGGTAAAGAGAATGATATGCCACCAGGAGTCTAGGAAAAGAACCAGCAACGCTACGTAGCAGATTGTATGAATGAGAAACAAGGGTATTTCAATCGCGGAGTCCTTTCGAGCTTCTTGGGGAGAGATGAGGTAGCTTAAGCTTGCAAACCACATGCTCATGGCTGAGGCAAATAGCAGTGGAATGAAAAACCACTGTTGATGTTGTACCATGAATTTGTCAAATCCAGATTTCTCCATTCCTTGCTCGCGCGTAAACACAATCCAATTGATTCGAATATCTCCATCGATTTCTGAGTTATTT
>JAQBTT010000003.1 GCA_027624865.1 bacterium | reverse complement strand
CTGTCTGTTCTGCCGAAAGTGCATTTGCCCGAGCTTTTGTCACCGATTCAAATACTCCCTTTTCATGAGCAGCATACCCCTTCACCGCCTCAACCAAGTTTGGAATTAAGTTATACCTTCGCTTCATCTGTACATCAATGTCAGAGAAAGCCTCTTTTGCGCGATTTTTTAGAGCAATTAAACGGTTGTAGGTAACCACGGCAAACACAACGATAAGGGCAACGGCTACGATAATAATTTGTATAGTATTCATATAGCTATATCTTACCAATAATCCTTAAAAAAACAACACCGCCCATACAAGGCGGCGTTGTTCCTAGCTTAAGCTAGTCTGCCTAAGCTTAGCTTAGGTGGGGATAACTAAGCTTAGCTTAGGCAACATTCTCGTGAGTTAGAATTCCCCCATGCCTCCTTGCATACCAGAAGACATTCCTCTCTTATCATCCTTCTCTGGAATATCCACCACTACAACTTCTGTGGTAAGAAGTGTAGAGGCAGCTGAAATTGCGCTCTCCAATGCAACTCGCACAACTTTAGTAGGATCCACTACCCCAGCTTTTAAAAGATCCTCGTACACATCTGTTGCTGCATTATACCCAAAAGAACCTTCTCCTTTTTTAACTTCCGCGGCAACCACAGAACCATCTTTCCCTGCATTTTGTGCTATTTGACGAATGGGTTCCTCAAGTGCCCGCCTTATAATACTCAAGGCAACCATCTCTTCCTTGTCTTGAAATTCCAGCCCCTCCAAAGACTGAGCAGCCCGTAGGAGAGCAACTCCCCCTCCAGGAACAATGCCCTCTTCAACTGCAGCCTTTGTTGCAGAAAGCGCATCTTCTGTTTTATGTTGCTTTGCTTTTTGTTCAACTTCGGTTGCGGCTCCAACTTTAATAACAGCTACTCCTCCTGCAAGTTTTGCCAAACGCTCCTGAAGTTTTTCTTTATCAAAATCGGAACTTGCATCCTTGAGAACCAAGCGAATTTGAGCAATCCTTGCATCAATCTTTTCTTTTGCTCCTTTTCCCTCAATAACTGTAGTATTCTCCTTTGTTGAAACGATGCGCCGGCAAGATCCCAGTTGTTCAAGTGTAATGCTATCTAACTTAAGTCCCACCTCCTCTGTAATAACTTGCGCTCCTGTTATGGTTGCAATATCCTCTAATACTTCCTTCTTTCTATCTCCAAATCCAGGGGCTTTCACCGCAAGTGTGTTAAAAATTCCCCGAAGCTTGTTTACCACCAAGGTTGCTAAGGCATCGCCATCTACGTCATCTGCAATGATAACCAAATCTTTCTTACCGGTTTTGGCGATAGCTTCCAATGTAGGAAGTATCTCTTGCAAAGAAGAAATCTTTTTGTCAGTTATTAAAATATATGGGTCCTCAAAAATCGCTTCCATGCGCTCTGTGTTGGAAACCATGTAAGGGGAAATATACCCTTGATCAAATTGCAATCCTTTTACAATTTCTTTTTGAATACCAAAAGTCTGGGACTCCTCTACGGTAACTACTCCATCTTTTCCAACTTCTTCCATGACCTCTGCAATAAGTGTTCCTATCTCTGTGTCCTCTGCTGAAATAGCAGCTACCTGCGCCATCTCTTCTTTTCTTGAAACTGGCTGTGAAAGTTCACGCAGAGCAGTAATCACTTTTTTTGAAGCTTTTTCCAATCCTCTTTTTAAAGCCAAAGGGTTAGCTCCCGCAGTTACGTTCTTTAATCCCTCTTGAATAATAGCTTGCGTTAAAACTGTTGCTGTTGTTGTTCCATCTCCTGCGGCATCATTGGCTCTGGAAGATACTTCTTTTATGACTTCCGCTCCCATATTCTCCACCTTATCCTCAAACTCAATTTTCTTTGCAATGGTAACGCCATCATTTGTAATGGTAGGTATGCCAAATCCTTCTTCTAAAATAACATTGCGTCCCTTGGGTCCAAGGGTTACTTTCACTGCGTTTGCTACTTTATCTACGCCGGCTTTTAGCTTTCTTCGTGCCTCCTCTGAATAGAAAATTTGTTTTGCCATAATTTGTCTGATACTAATAGATATTTATTGATACTTGCTCGCTACGCTCGCGATATTCAGGGGCACAACGAGTATCCACGAGTATCGCCCCGAGCTATGCGAGGGGCAAATATCCATAAATATCACTTGTTATTCTAATATCGCTAAGATATCTTTCTCCTCTGCAATGAGGTAGTCTTTTCCTTCCACCTTCATCTCATTTGGGCCATACTTTGCATACAATACTATATCTCCTACCTTAACGTCCAAAGGAGTTATCTTGCCATCCTTTCCCTTCTTACCGGGGCCCACTGCAATAACAGTTCCTTGCTCTGACTTTTCCTGCTCCACCGTCTCTGGCAATAGGATGCCAGTTTTAGTCTTTTGTTCTTCTTTTAAAGGCTCAAGTAATACGCGGTCTGATAATGGTTTGATGATCATACTTTTTGATAATAGATTAATAATATTATGTACCTTTGAGCACTCTTTGCAGTCCTTATTTTACGAGACTTTAGAAAAAAGTCAACCCCGCCTGTTTCATGCACCGACGGGGTTTAAAGAAGTGTGCTTCGTATTTATATTCTCAGCAACTTCTGCAGGAATCCTCTTTTCCTACTTTGCTGTAAAGAAGGTTCTCCTTAACTTCTGCAGGAATCCTCTTTTCCTACTTTGCTGTAAAGAAGGTTCTCCTTGCAAGCTCAACACTTGAAAACAAACTCTGCAAAAAGCGACGCTCTCACTAATCTCCTTGATAGCTTCTTTTGGATGTTCTTGACAGCAAAGACCCGGCGTCAAGATGTCTTTGGGGTCAAAATAATCAACCCACTTCCTGGAATCCTGCTTTGCTATAGGCTCTTTTAGAGCAGAAACTTGTAAAGGAGCGACTTCTTTTTGAGAAGAGTCTTTACTCTTCTTGCTCGCCCTATCTTGAGGAGGAAGCAAAGGCTTTTTTGGCAACCGCGCTGTCGGTTTACTCGCGTCCTTTCCTCTTGAGCGACTACTGCGTCTTTTGCTTGGCATTTTCACCCTCCAAAGAGCTAGCTTAATGAGAGTTGTCGGACTTCATAGTTTATTCCGATCCGCTCTACAATGGCTTTAATTTGATTCACAGTCTCCAGCTCTGCATCTCCTCTAACTTCAATGATCCTTTTTTCATCATTAAAGTCAACAATAGGAGAGTCCTTCCCCGGAAGGTCAACCTCTCACTTCAAGACATACTTCCAATCAGCCATTTCAATCACCTCTATGTAAAAATACGCAATAAAACTATACCACACTAATTAGTCTTTTGCAAGAACTGCCCAGTGTAGCTCTTCTTTACTTTCGCAACATCTTTTGGTGTCCCCTCTGCAATGAGTTGCCCTCCTTTCTCTCCTCCTTCAGGACCCAAATCTAAAATCCAGTCAGCAGCGCGTATGAGGTCAAGGTTATGCTCTATAACAAGCACAGAGTTTCCTTTATCTACAAGTTCTCCTAAAACCTGCAAAAGCTTTCGTACATCATCAAAATGTAGCCCCGTAGTTGGCTCGTCCAATATGTAGAGAGTCTTCCCTGTTGCTTTCTTTGCAAGTTCTGTTGCCAGTTTTACTCGCTGTGCTTCCCCACCAGACAGCGATGGCGCTGGCTGACCTAGCTCAACGTAGGAAAGTCCTACATCGTTTAAGGTCTTTAGCCTTAGCGCAAGCGATGGAACATTTTTGAAAAAGTCCAAAGATTCCTCTACAGTCATGTCCAGTACCTCTGCAATATTCTTTCCTTTATACTGCACCTCAAGCACTTCCTTCATATACCTTCTCCCTTGGCACTCCTCACACTCAACATACACATCTGGCAAAAAGTACATCTCAATCTTTTTTAAGCCCTGTCCTTCACATGACTCACACCTTCCTCCTTTCACGTTAAAAGAAAATCTTCCTGAGGCATACCCTCGTATCCTTGCCTCTTTCGTTCCTGTAAATAAATCTCGCACAACAGAGAAGGCCCCTGTATAGGTTGCGGGGTTGCTCCTTGGAGTTCTTCCTATGGGCGACTGATCTACCAACACCACTTTGTTTACATTCTCAACTCCCTCAATTGCTTTGTGTTCCCCTGGTTCTTCCTTTGCCCGATACAGTTTTTTAAGCAATGCCTTTGCCAAGATATCATTTACCAAAGAGCTCTTCCCTGAACCTGAAACCCCAGTAACACATACGAGCTTCCCTAAAGGAATTTTTACATCAATATTTTTTAAATTGTTTTGGGATGCCCCTTTAATAACCATCTGCAAAGTAGGGTCTGACCCTACTTTTGAGTAGGGCCATTGCTTCCCCAGGGGAAGCAATGGCCCTTTTCCTGGGGTTGCTTCCCCTCCTGGGATTGCTTCCCCTGGGGAAGCAACGGTTGTTCGGCGCTGTACCGTTACTGTTTTTCTTCCTGAAAAATAGTCTCCCGTTAAGGTATGTGATTTTAATAGTTGCTTTGGGGTACCACGAAACGTAACCTTGCCTCCGTGCTTTCCAGCTCCAGGGCCAATATCTATTATCCAATCAGCGGCTGCCATGGTTTGTGCATCATGTTCCACAACCACAATGGTATTTCCCAGCGAGCGAAGTTGCTTTAATGTTGCAATTAACCCGTGCTGATCTCTTGCATGGAGTCCAATGGATGGCTCATCTAAAATATATAGTACTCCAGTAAGCTTGGAACCAATCTGGGTTGCAAGACGTATTCTCTGCTCCTCTCCTCCAGACAAAGTCCCTGCCTTTCTTGCCAAGGTTAAATACTCAAGCCCAACATCAATTAAAAACTGTAGTCTGTTTAGTACTTCTTTAATAATGGGATGCGCAATTTTGTTTTCATGCTCCTTTAATACAAGCTTGGAAAAAAACTCTTTTGTATGATTTAACTGAAGACTTACTACTTCGTGGATAGATTTTCCTCCAACCGTTACTGCCAAAACCTCTGGTTTTAATCTTTGCCCCTGGCATGCTTCGCAAATCTTCTCTACCATGTACTGCTCAATTTCTTCCCGAGCATATTCAGAATCAGTTTCATGGTAGCGTCTTTGGAGCCAAGGAATGACCCCTTCAAAGTCTCCATCTCCGTGCAATACTAACTTTGTCACGCTAGAGGGGAGATCTTTCACGGGACTATTGAGCGAAAACTTACGCTCCTTTGCCAAGTCTTCTAGCTTCCACCAAAAGAATCCCTGCCTCCCAATTTTATGTGAAGCGTGAGCCCAAGGAAAAATAGCTCCCTCTGCAATGGAAAGTCTTGGGTTGGGGATAACCAATTTTGGATCAACCTCCAATTTTTCTCCCAATCCCTGGCAAGACAAACACGCTCCAAAAGGAGAGTTAAAAGAAAATACCCGAGGCTCAATCTCTGGCAATGAGATACCGCACTCCTCACAAGCAAGCCGCTCGCTGAAGACAAGGTCTTCAGCCGCTGATTGATGCTGATTTCTACTGATTGATGCTGATTTATTATTTGTGTTTTGTGTTTTTGGATTTGTGATTTGTTTGTGATTTGTGATTTGTGATTTGTGATTTATTATCACCATGCCCTTTCCAAGTTTCAGTGCGGTTTCCAAAGAATCAACAAGCCGAGGACGATCCAAATCTTTTTCAATCGTTAGTCTATCTACGACAACCTCAATGGAATGCTTCTTTTTGCCATCTATTTCGCGTCCCATTGCTTCCTCAATGCGCTCTACAATTCCATCCACGCGAACTCGCACAAACCCAGAACGCAATACCTCTTCTAGTACTCCGCGATGTTCTCCTTTCTTTTCTTTAATAACAGGACCTAGAATAGAAATCTCTTTTCCCATTGGAAGTTTTTGCACCTGACTTGCAATCTGTGAAACAGATTGCTTGGAAACCACCTTTCTGCACTTTGGGCAATGAGGAATACCGACTCTGGCAAATAAAAGACGGAGGTAATCATAAATCTCCGTACTGGTTCCAACAGTAGATCTTGGGTTATGTGCTCCCTTTCTTTGGTCAATTGCAATAGCAGGTGAAATGCCCTCAATGCTATCTACATCAGGCTTTTGCATGATGCCAAGAAATTGCCTAGCATAGGCGCTCAGACTCTCAACGTACCTACGTTGTCCTTCCGCATACAGTGTGTCAAAGGCAAGAGAACTTTTCCCAGATCCAGAAAGCCCTGTTATAACAACAAGTTTCCCCTTTGGAATATCAACATCAATATTCTTAAGATTATGTACGCGAGCTCCCCTAATTGTGATGAAGTCTTGAGCCATAAACTCTACAATTATACATGATATTGCAAGTAATTTCAATAGATACCTGGGGCTTGCAAAAACCTGTCATTTTGCTTTACTCAAAGTAACACGGCACCTATCATAAGAATAAAGAAAGGAGGGAATAATCATGTTTTCAGATATGCTAACCTGGTTCGTGCAGCTTCTTGTCTTATTAGCAGTCTTCGTGCTCATCCTCCCTGTCTCTTATGCAATTGTGATGTTTAATCATCCAACAGAGAATATGGAGGCGCCTATTGAGATATGGAAGCATTCTCAAAGAGAATTAATCAATCTCTTTCCCCCTCTTAAAAAACTCACGTGGCTCTTAAAAGAGCTCGCAATACAATTTGGCATGCTGGTAAGCATCATCCCTTTGTGGGGCAACCCACAATTTACTACCAGGAGAGAACTTCGTGAGTAGAGTAAAAAAAGAACAATGGATTTATACAGCAAAGACAGCTGCTTTACTCATCATAATCGGTATTGTAGCTTTCATTCTCTTTCACTTTCCCCCCAACGAGAAGGTACAAGAGATAATCAATGATCCATGGCCAATTATCTTTCAAGGATTATGGCATTGGATCACCTAAAAGCCCTGCTTCGCGGGCTTTCACATGTAAAAAGGGTACAATGCAGTCATGGAGAAATTCATATATTCCCCAAAGTCAAAGCTCAATGAACTCCCAAAGGCACCCGGCGTGTATGCTTTGTCATCCCCCAAAACCATCTTATATATAGGAAAAGCATCAAATCTGAAAGAACGGGTGAAAAACCATTTCACGGGACCAACATACAGAGATGATTTGTTTATAAAATCTGTGACGAAAATTGGATATATAAAAACAGAATCAGATATTGATGCACTGCTCCTGGAATCTCGTCTCATAAAGAAGGGGCAACCAAGGTACAATGTTATGTGGAAGGATGATAAAAAGTATTTCTATGTTGCTATCACAAAAGAAGAGCTCCCAAGAGTATTTTTGACGCATCAGCCAGTTGTGCCTAAGCTTAGCTTAGGAGCTCCTAAGCTAAGCTTAGGCACCGCAGAGTACATTGGTCCCTTTGTAGAGGGAAAGGCAATTAAGCGAGTATTACGATTACTACGCAAGGTATTCCCCTACTACACCCAGCCCCAGCGCAGTGGAGCTGGGTACACTGCAAAAAAGCACCCACCTTTGTTGTGCCAGTACTGCCATTTACAACTTTGCCCTGGCCCTGCTCCTGATACAAAAAAATACAAAAAAAATATCCAAGGCCTTATTGCTGTTTTAAAAGGAAAGAAGACCTCTGTTTTAAAGAAACTTGAAAAAGATATGGGCCTTGCCGCAAAGAATCAGGACTTTGAAAAAGCCGTAGAACTTCGCGATCAATTTCTGGCGCTCGAGCGTATTGTCTCACACGCAAGACTTCTTGCTCTTGAAGGCTCACCTTCCCTAAATTGGAGCACAATGGAAAAGGACCTAGCAAAACTATTTTCCACTACAAAAAAAATAACCCGTATTGAGGCATACGACATCTCAAATATTCAAGGGAAGGAATCAACAGGGTCACAAGTTACCTTTGTAAAAGGAGTTCCTGCAAAGGAACACTACCGAAAGTACAAGATACATATTACAGGTAAGGCAAATGATTTTGCTATGATGGAAGAACTTGTAAAAAGACGTCTCAGCCACCCCGAATGGCCCTATCCTCAAATTATACTTATTGATGGAGGGAAAGGTCAGCTCAGCTCAGCCCTCAAAGCGCTGCCTAAGCTTAGCTTAGGCAGCAGCATCCAAGTGGTGGCTTTGGCAAAAAAACAAAATGAACTATTTTTTCCTGGTAAATCAAAACCAATACTATTAAAAGACCTCCCAAGACCTTTGGAGCATATGTTCCTTCATATTCGAGATGAAGCGCACCGCTTTGCCATTTCGTATCATAGACTTTTGAGAAAAAAGGCGATGATACGAAATGCATAGGAGGGGTCGGGGTCCAAGCAAACTGCTTTGCTTGGACGGGCGTTCTAGCAATTTGTCCTCAAATTGCGTGAAAGAACGCACCGGGTACATTATAAGAAAGTAGTCGCCTCACGGCGACCCCTGGGCAATTTATAACGGCTCCGCAGGAGCTTCGCCTAAATTGCCCGTCAAAGACAAGCAGTTGTATTTGACCCCGTGGTGGAAAAATATTAAAAACCGAAGGTTGTTAAGGAGCGAGGAGACTTGGTCGACAAGCGACCATTACGTATCATAGACTTCTTCACGCGAAAAAGGTGACAGAGTCTGATTGACGTATATACAGAAAAAAGGTATACTTTTATTAATGATTCATACTGTTGTGCTCTCGCTGCTCGCAGGATTTGCCGGCCTATGGATAGCAACTGAATTTATCCCAGGAGTAAGCTTTACAGGAGATATAAAGAGCTTCTTGATGTTGGGTGGCGTTCTTGGTATCATCATTATTGTATCGCGTCCCCTCCTCAATGTTTTTTCTTTGATTATAAAACTCGTCATCTTAACAGTATTCGTTCTTGCGGGACTGTGGGTGCTAGATATTATTTTCCCAGAATTTGATATTCCAAACTTGTTTTCTCTTCTATGGACCGGCCTTGCAGTAGCTGGAGCTACAATAGTCCTTTCCCTATTTGGAAGAGGAAAAGTGTAAACCTAAAAAATACATGTCATACTTACCAATAATACAAATAGTAGTAGCAGTCCTTTTGGTGATTTCTATTCTTCTGCAACAGCGTGGGGGAGGATTGGGGGGCGCCTTTGGAGGCTCAGATGGTGGCTCTTTTGGAGCAAAGCGTGGCTTGCAACAGAAACTTCACTACGCAACTATTGTCCTTGCAATTCTCTTTGTTGGTCTTGCTCTCCTTAATCTTGTTATATAGAAACCTTTCACTTCGCTTACAAAGCTTGGCTCTCGCCTTGCTTAAAATAGGTAATGCTTCCAAAATTTCCTCTCATAAACAACCTTGCTGATTTTTTGCGGAACACTAAGTTCCCTTCTTTTAGTCAGATAAAAAAACTCCCTTTGGTGCTTTCCACAAAAGAAAAAAAGGGAGTGCTTCTTTTGTCAGTTGTGTTCTTTGGCTCTTTTCTGTTCTTGCTTTCTAATATATACATGACCTACACCGTGCTCACGCCAACGCGAGGAGGAACAGTAACTGAAGGGATGATAGGCTCCCCTCGATTTTTAAACCCAGTGTATGCACAGGTAAATGACGTTGATAGAAGTCTCAGTCAACTTATCTTCTCTGGACTACTTCGGTATGATAATACAGGGAACCTCATCTCCGACCTTGCAAAGGATTACAGCATCCTAGAAGGTGGAAGAATATTTGAGGTAAACTTGAAGGAAGATGTACGATGGCATGATGGGTATGGATTTGATGCAGATGACGTTCTCTTTACCGTGCAAACTATTCAAGACCCTCGCTATAAGTCCCCAGTGCGAGCAAACTGGGTAGGGGTGAACATTCAAAAGATATCTCCCACAAAAATACGCTTTATCTTAAAGGATCCTTTTGCTTCCTTTCCTGAACGCCTCACATTAAAAATTATTCCCAAACATATATGGGAAGATATTAGCCCTGAAAACTTTGCCCTCTCTATATACAACCTCCAGCCTGTAGGAACTGGACCCTATCGCCTAATAAATGTAGAGCGCACCAAGTCAGGCTCGGTGAGTGAAGTGGAATTGAAGATTAATGCAAAATATCATCTTGAAGGACCATACATTGCAAAACTCATATTCAAGTTCTTTGCAACAGAAGAAGAACTACTGCGCACCGCTGATGCTGGAAAGCTGCAGAGCTTTTCTCTGGAGAACCCTTCTCCAGGACGCCTTCGCAATCCTGCACTCAAGATATATGAGTTCTCTATCCCTCGCTCCTACTCACTCTTCTTTAACCTTGAGTCAAACTCCCCAATTACAGAGCAAAACATACGAGAGGCGCTTGCCGTAAGCCTTGACCAGGAAGAACTGAATACAAAAATATTTGATGGGAATGCAATTCTCCTCTCCTCTCTTTTGCGCCCTGACCTATTCTCCTTTCCCGCTCCTCCTTTTGTTGTAAAAAATATTGAGGAAGCGCTCGCGCTCTTTGGCAAAGAAGGGTATCAAAAAACAGAATCAGGAGACCTGGTAAAGGTTTTTGTGTCCAGTGAATTTTCAAAGGACCTTCGCCAAGGGAATCAAGGTCCTTTAGTTACTGCCCTGCAAGAATGTTTAGCCCGCGATCCTGAGGTATACCCATTGGGCACTACAAATGGAGTGTTTGGTCCATCAACTCAAAAAGCAGTGATTACCTTTCAAGAAAAATATGCAGAGGATGTCCTAGCTCCTTTTGGGCTAAAAAAAGGAACAGGAACAGTAGGTCCTTCAACTCGCGACAAGCTAAATGAGCTTTGCTCCATTGCAAAGGAAGACGCACCATTGCGACTTATTCTTACTACGTTGGATCAATCTCCATTAAAAGACGTAGCTTCCTTCATAGCATCCTCATGGGAGGAGCTAGGGATTGTAACTGAAATAAATCTCCTTGCCCCTGGTGAAATGGAGCGAGATGTGCTAAAACCAAGGAACTTTGAAGTACTCCTATTTGGAGAGATTCTCAGCAGAGTTCCAGACCCTCTTCCCTTTTGGCACTCCTCTCAAACAAAAGACCCAGGACTCAATCTTTCTGGGTACGACAGCGCAGCAGCTGATACTCTTTTGGAGCAAATTCGCAGAACCCTCAATGAGAGCGAGCGAAGTAATTTTCTATTTCAATTGCAAGAACTGCTCTCGCAAGATATGCCTGCAATAGCTCTCTATGATTTGCCATACCAATATGTTGCCACAAAAGATATCAAGGGGATTGCAGGACAACTTCTATCTGAGCCTTCACAGAGATTTTCTGGAATTTTAGATTGGTACATTAAAACAAAAAGAGTTTGGAATTTCTAGGCTCTCGTGGCGGAATTGGTATACGCGTACGGTTCAGAACCGTATGCCGCAGGGCTTGTGGGTTCAAATCCCACCGAGAGCACAGATGAGTTCACCCTATCATCCGATAGGGTGCCATATCGAATGATATGGCAAGTCTCGCCCTAGGCACCAAAATAATAACTAACTTATAACTATGATACAAACACAAACAAGACAAGTAGTCCCTACGATAAAACGAGTAGAGACTGCTGTGCAGCAACACACAAAACAGCCGGCCACTCCTGGGATAAAAATTACTCCACTGGGTGGACTTGGAGAGGTTGGAAAAAACATGATGGTTATTGAGGATAAAGGAAAAATCCTCATCGTTGATATGGGTCTTCGTATGCCAGATGAAGACATGCCAGGAATTGACTACATCATTCCAAACATCATCTCTCTTAAGGGGAGAGAGAAAGACATTGTTGGAATTCTCATAACCCATGGTCACTTAGACCATATTGGAGCTATCCCTTACCTGGTGGGAAAGCTTGGGAACCCTCCTATGTATGCCTCTCCCCTCGCCAAGGGTATTCTTTCAAAGCGCCAAGAAGATTTCACTGCACAACCCAAGCTAAAAATCTTTCCAGTGGAGGACGCAAAGATACTGAAGATAGGGCCATTTTCCGTAGAGCCTTTCCGTCAAAATCATAACATCAATGATAACTTTGGATTTGTTATCACCACCTCGCAGGGAAATATCGTCCACACATCAGACTTTAAGTTTGATGACAATCCGGTAAACGATCCCCCAACTGACTACGAACGCTTGAAAAAGATTGGCAGGAGTAAAATATTACTGCTCATGTCAGACTCCACAAATGCAGAGCAACCCAATCATTCTCTTTCTGAAAAAGTCATCATGGAAAACCTGGACGAAATTTTCAAACAGGCAGAGGGGAGAATCATCACCGCAACCTTTGGTTCCCTGCTCAATCGAATCCAGCAGATTATAACGCTGTCTGAAAAACACGGCAGAAGGGTTGCTATTGAAGGGTACTCCATGAAAACTAACGTAGAGATTGCAAAGCAACTTGGGTACATTAAAGCAAAGAGTGGAACCATACTTACAACAAAAGAGCTTCTCACATACCCCGAAGAAAAGATAACTATTCTTTCTACTGGAGCTCAGGGAGAGGAAAATGCAGTATTGATGCGTGTCATTAACAAAGAGCACAAACTTTTGCGTATCCATAAAGGTGACTCTGTCATCTTTTCCTCCTCTGTTATTCCAGGAAACGAACGAACCGTTCAATTTGTGAAAGATCAACTCTACCGCCAGCAGGCCACTGTTTTCCACTACAAGATGATGGATATTCATGCTTCAGGACACGCTGGACAAGCAGAATTGCGAGAAATCATAGGATATATAAAGCCTAAGTTCTTCATGCCAATTCATGGACAATTCTCCATGATGTACACTCATGCTGATCTTGCAAAGGAAGAAGGTATCCCTGAAAGCAATATTGTGGTTCCAGAAAATGGAAATATTGTGAATCTAACTTCCTCTCAAATCTCTATTGATAAAAAGACAGTTCCTACAAACCTCATCATGGTAGATGGCCTTGGAGTAGGAGACGTTGGGGAGATTGTTTTGCGAGACCGTCAGAACCTTGCCAAAGATGGCATGTTCGTTATTATCGTTGTGGTAAATCGCCAAAAAGGAACAGTACAAGGCTCCCCTGATATTATTTCCCGTGGCTTTATCTACCTAAGGGAATCCAAGGACCTTTTGCGAGATGTACGGCGTAGAGTTGTGAGCGTTGTAAATAAAGCATCGGAAGCTGAGGGAGCAGTAAACTGGGTACATGTACGAGATGACATAAAGAAGGAAGTTGCAAACTTTTTGCAAAAGAAAATGAACCGTCATCCCATGGTGCTCCCTGTCATTATTGAGGTATAATGATAAAATGATAAATTTCAAATGCTAAAACAATTTCAAAATTTTAAATTTAAAAATTGTTTAGAAATTAAAAATTAGAAATTGATTCACTATGCGTATCTTCAGTGGCATACAGCCTACGGGACAATTGCATATTGGCAACTACCTGGGGGCTACCCAAAATTGGACTGAGCTGCAAAACAATCATGACTCCTTTTTTATGATAGCTGATTTACATGCACTCACCGCCCTCCAAGACCCAAAGGAGTTTTCCAAAACCACACTCTCAAAGTTCATTGAGCTTCTTTCCGTAGGACTCAACCCTGAAAAATGTGCTATCTTCGTACAATCTCACATAAAAGAGCACACAGAGCTTGCTTGGATATTCAATACTCTAACCCCTTTAGGAGAGCTGGAACGCATGACTCAGTTTAAGGATAAGTCTGCTAAAAATGTAAAAAATATAAATGCAGGGCTTTTAACATACCCCGTACTTCAAGCAGCAGATATTTTACTATACAAAACGCAAGGAGTTCCTGTGGGGAAAGATCAAATACAACACATTGAACTTGCTCGCAACATCGCAAAAAAGTTTAACTCCATGTACGGGAAGATATTCCCCGAGCCAGAAGCTCTGCTCGTAAAAGAAGGGGCAAAAATTATGTCTCTCACTGAACCAGCAAGAAAGATGTCCAAATCAGATTCTCCAGAATCTTCCATCGGTGTTTTTGAAGAAGCAGGAAGTATCCAAAAAAAGATTCGTAGCGCCGTTACCGATACTGGCAAGGAAATTAAATACGACGCAAAGAAAAAACCAGGAATTTCAAATCTCCTAACCATATACTCTCTCTTCTCAGATGAATCTTTAGCGCAAGCAGAAAAGAGATTTAAGGGAAAGGAATACTCCGTTTTTAAAAAATCTTTAGTTGATCTTCTTATAAAAAAACTGGCGCCTTTGCGAAAGAAAAAAGAAGAGCTTGATTCGCGCGAACTGTACGTAAAAGAAATCCTCCATCAAGGTGAAGAAAGAGCGCGTTCCATTGCAAAAGCAACCATGGAAGAAGTTCGAGAAAAAATAGGCCTCCTGCGTCTTTAACTCACTCAAGGGAGTGGGCTAAAACCGTTTTAGCCCAGCACCCAGCTATTCAAGAGCGAGATGTTCAATTTCTCTATAATGTTTCCCTTCTAATACCGATCTCACTAACTCAAAATATGACTCGCGAGTAGGAAAGATTGTAGCCACTACGCCTTTGTCTAAAATGATAGAGCCGCGTTTGCCAAGATAATCCAAATGTGAGCTCCATTGATAGCGCTCCGCAAACTCCAGCACTTTCTCAATATTTTGAAAACCTTCCTCTTTCCAATTGGGTTCAATGATGCCTGCTGGATTCAATACATTGATATACACAAGAAGATATTGAAAGTATCGATCGTCGTCCACGAGAACGTTCTTAAAAACATTCTGAAACAAACTCCCTACCCGCTTGTATTTATTATTGAAATACTTTGCATAACCAACTCCAAGCTTACGCATAAATTGTGTGATGCCTCCTTCGCTAATTTCTTCTATCAAAAGATGATAATGATTATTCAAAACACAGTAGGCCAAAATACGCACCAATGAGTCTCTAGCAATACCCTGGTGTGTAAGATATTCCTTTAAAACATTCATGGAGAGCCGCCCTCGCTCACGCTCCAAGTGCCAAAGGATACTTGCCGTACTCTTAGTATCGCTAAAAAGACAGAGACCCTACAGAAATCGCCAGTAGTCCGTTTCTTTGTCGCAAATGGAACACTTCGCCACACCACGATTGTAGATGTGATGGATTGTCCCTACAACAAATGGATGTTTTCTAAACATAATGTATTTAATATTAGGGCTAAAACGGGCTAAAACGGTTTTAGCCCAGCTAGTAAGCTGATTATACCCAAGCAAGCTTTCCCTCCAGTACCGCAACCTTCTCTCTATTTAATTGATCCTGCACTTCAGGGTGTTTTTCTAGTTCATCTGCAAGAATATTCTTTACCTGCAAAACCTCGGCTTCAGAAATACCTTCCACACGCACGGTGATATACGGAGAGGTATTGGAAGCTCGAACAATCCCCCACGCAGTTTTTGTAACCTGGATACGAATACCATCAAGAAGAATAGAGGGATAATGTTCCTTAAGATTTTTTGTAATCCTCTTTACTACCTCAAACTTTGTTTCATCCACGCAAGGAAGCTTTATCTCCGGTGTTCTCACTCGAAGTGGGATATCAGCAAAAAGTGAAGAAAAAGAATCTTTTGTAGAAGAGAAGATTTCAAGCATTTTTGCTGCAGCGTACAATCCATCATCAATTTTGAAATAATTTTCAACAAAATAAAAATGGGCTGCCTGCTCTCCTGCAAGAATAACCTCAGAGTCTTCTCTCAAGGTTCTTTTAATTGGAGCATGACCAGTGCGATGCATAAAAGGCACTCCGCCATATTGAGGGACTAACTCTTCTAAGAGCTGGGAACATTTCGTATCAAAGAGTATCTTTTTCCCAGGATTTCTTAATAGGGCGTCTTTTGCAAATACTAACAATGGAAGGTCGGCTGGGATGTAACTCCCTTGTTCATCCACAAATCCCACACGATCACCATCGGCATCAAAAGCAATCCCTACATCGGCTTTCTCTTCTCGCACTTTTTTCCCCAAGTCCTCTACATTATGAGGATTCTCTGGATCTGGATCATGATTAGGAAAAGGAGCATTAGGCTCACAATACAACTCTACAACCTCACACCCAAGCTTCCGAAAAAGTTCGGGAGCAAAGATTCCTGCTGACCCATTTCCAGCATCAATAACAATCTTCAGTGAACGCTGCAGCGTTGTGTGGGAAATAATATATTCCTCATACGTAGGAAACGCCAAAAAGGGGGTACGCTCACCTTTCTTTTCCACAAGAAAATCTTCTTTTTCTATCATTTCTCGCATCTCTTGTAGCTCCGCGCCAAATAGTGGCCACACATCTTTTTTCATTAGCTTAAACCCATTATAAAAATAGATGTTGTGGGAGCCAGTAATATTGACTCCACCATCAAGATTCCAAAACGCAGTAGCAAAATATATAAGAGGAGTAAGCGCCACATCCACATCAAGGACATTGCACCCTGCGGTGAGTATTCCTTCAATAAACGGCTCTCTTAACTTCTCTGCTTGTGGGCGTACCTCATACCCCACCACTACCTTACTCCCTCCTGCTCGCCGAATAATAGTTCCATAGGCCTTTCCAATATTCAAAACTACCTCTGGAGTAAGAGTGATACCAGGAAAAGGACCATACCATTTCTCATAAGTTGCGATTTCCTTAGCAGAATACTTTTCTCCAGCAATGCCTCGGATATCATATTCTCGAAAAACAGTAGGATTGACTTTCATTGCCACATATAGTACCATGATATCAAATATATGAGAAACTATGAGCTTACACTGCTCCTCAGGACAGATGTAGTGGAGTCTGAACTGCAGGGACTTTTGGGAGAAATATCATCTATGCTTCAAGATGAGGGTGCTTTGATTACAAGTCAAGATAGTAAGGGAAAACGTGCTCTTCTTGCTCCTGTTAAAAAGCACGCTGAGGCACGACTTGCTGTGATAAAATTCACCATAGACCCTCAAAAAATTGAGGTTATGGATAAGAAATTGAGAGAAAAAGAGAGCATCCTCAGATTCACCTTGCTCTCCTATGCCCCTGGCAAAGCAAAGGAACGAACTATTCTAAAAACTGTTGTGGCCGCAATAGTAAAAGAGCCAACAGAACTTGAAAAAGTAGAGCTGGAAGATATTGATAAAAGGTTAGCAGAAATCTTCCGCGAGGAAGTGTAGCTTCCAAGTGGAACCCCGCCCTCTACACTGTATGCGTAAGAAAAACTCCTTAAGAAAACATCTTTTACGGGTCGTCAACATAAATAAATAAAGCTAAGAGGGCGGGGTCATACTCGTTTATATCAATCGCTCCGCTCTTGAATAAACTCAAATGAATTTAAATAAAGTAGTAATTATTGGAAACGCCGTTGACGCGCCAGAAATGCGCTCTACTCAATCTGGTAAGCAAGTAACAAGTTTGCGCGTTGCCACAAATAGAATGTGGAAAGATGCTCAAGGCCAACACCAAAAATCAACTGAATTTCACAGCGTAGTGTTGTGGGGAAGGTTGGCAGAAATTGCTTCTCAATACCTTACAAAAGGCTCTTTGGTAATGATTGAAGGGCGACTGCAAACAAGATCCTGGGATGATTCCTCTGGTCAAAAGAAATACCGTACCGAGATTGTTGGAGAAACAATGCAACTTGGCCCAAAACCAGGAGGAACAAGAGAAGAACAACCCCGCACCCAAGAACCCTCCTCCGCCAAGGCTTCGGAGGGCGAGGAAATCCCAATAATTGAAGAATCAGAAGATATTGATGTTAAAGATATTCCATTTTAGCTAAAATGGAATATCTCGCGGATTTATGCTGATTCTACAGATTTATGCGGATAATTTTATCAGCATTAATCAGCTTAATCCGTATTAATCAGCGATAGTGAGCGCAAGCGAACAAATTATGGAATGTTATTTGTGTAAAAAGAATGTCAAAGAGATTGATTTTAAAGAGACTCAACTCTTTCGAACCTACGTTTCAGGAATGGGAAAGATACGTCCTAAAACAAAAACAGGACTATGCTCTACTCATCAGCGTCGCGTAGCAAAAGCAGTAAAGAGAGCTCGTCACCTAGGACTGCTTTCCGCTTCCGCTAAGTCCCAGTAATTTTGCGCGAATCTCTTTTGCTATTTTTGGGTTCTCTGCAAGAAACTTTCTTGCGCCCTCCATGCCTTGCCCTAGCTTTGCATCATTATACTGAAGCCAGGAACCTGCTTTTGTAACTATTTCTTCTTTCAGACCCGCGTTCAACAAATCTGCCGTGGCAGAAATACCCTCATTGTAGTAGATATCAAATTCAGCAGTTTTAAAAGGTGGTGCTACTTTGTTTTTTACAATTTTTGCTCGAACACGATTCCCTATAATTTGATCTCCGGATTTTAACTGCGCTATGCGTCTTAGCTCAATACGAACAGAAGAGTAGAATTTCAATGCAAGTCCTCCTGGCGTAGTTTCTGGATTTCCAAACATCACCCCAATCTTCATTCGAATCTGATTGATGAAAATAACGGTTGTTGTTTTCTTTGAAACAATAGCAGAAAGTTTTCTCAATGCTGAAGACATGAGCCTTGCCTGCAAACCAACTGGAAACTCTCCCATTTCCCCTGCAATCTCACTTTTGGGAGTTAAAGCTGCAACAGAATCAATAACAATCACATCAACCTCTCCTGAGCGCACAAGCGTTTCTAAAATCTGCAGAGCCTGCTCACCAGAATCTGGTTGCGAAATTAAAAGCTCATTTACATTCACCCCAATTCTCTTTGCATAGTCAGGATCTAAGGCGTGTTCCGCGTCAATAAATGCTCCCACCCCTCCTTTCTTTTGGGCTTCTGCAATAGTATGGAGTGCCAACGTAGTTTTTCCAGAAGCTTCCGGGCCATAGATTTCAATAACACGTCCTTTGGGGAGCCCTCCTGCCCCCAAAGCAAGGTCAATGGAAACTGACCCTGTTGAGACAACCTCAACATCCATGGCTTTTGCTTCTGAAAGTCGCATGATGGCTCCTTCGCCAAACCTCTGCTTAATCTCATCTATCGCTTCTTGCAAGTCTGCAAGCTCCTTTGGTTCTTGTTTCTTTTTTGCCATATAGCTTTTACTTCGTAAAAGAAATTACAAATTTCAAGCACCAAATTACAAAAAAATTCAAAATTCCAAACGGTTCTAGTTTTTGATTTGTAATTTTGGTCATTGTTATTTGTTTGTAATTTGTTATTTGGGATTTGAGATTTCAATATAGCACAGACTAAGGACTAAACCAATCTGATGCTCCTTTACTCTCTTCCTGAGAAGCACTTGCATACACCTCTCTTGGCTTTGCTCCTTCTCCTGGTCCAATCACTCCTCTATCTTCCAAGATATCCAAAAGGCGCGCCGCTCTTGCATACCCAACTTTCAGACGTCTTTGGAGCAAAGATGCCGATGCTTTCTTAGCTTCTATAACTACCTGCTTTGCTTCCTCATACAAAGCATCATCATCTCCAAATGCACCACCGCCATCAGTGCTCCCGCCAGTTGATTTCTCAAGTTCGTCCTCTGCAATTTCCTCTCGCACAAAATTCTTCGTATTCTTTAAAATCCACTCCACTACATTCTTTACATCCTTGTCTGATATGTAGGCACCTTGAATTCTCTTTGGGCGCGAAAATTCAGCAGAAGTAAATAGCATATCTCCTCTTCCCAAAAGCTTTTCTGCGCCAGCTGCATCTAAAATAGTTCTTGAATCTATTTGAGAAGCAACCTGCAAAGCAATACGCCCTGTCACATTGGCTTTAATAAGTCCTGTGATAACCTCAACAGAAGGACGTTGGGTTGCCAGAACCAAATGAATACCTACGGCTCGCGCCATCTGCGCAAGTCGTACAATAAGGGCTTCAACCTCTTTCCCGCGAGAGGCCATTAAATCAGCGAGCTCATCAATGATAACAACAATGTAGGGCATTTGCTCTGTTTCTTCCTCGTCCTTTTGCTTTTTCTTCTTTTGTTGCTCCTGCTCCCAAAATACATGGTAACTGCCAATATCTCTCACCTTTGCCTCAGCGAGCACTTGAAACCTCCGCTCCATCTCCTTTACAAGCCATTTTAAGGCGTTTATAGCGCGTTGTGGATCCAAAATGACTGGGGTGAGCAAGTGTGGTAAATCGTTGTATATAGGGAATTCTACGCGTTTTGGATCAATTAAAATGAACCTAAGGTTTGATGGCGAGTTACGATAGATGAGGCTTAAGATAAGGTTACTTAAAGCAATTGTCTTCCCAGTCCCTGTGGCTCCTGCAACCAAGAGATGGGGCATGCGAGCTAAATCCGTAAATACAGCATTTCCTGCAACATCCTTTCCAAAGGACATAAGCAGTGTATCGGTGGAACTTTTAAACTTTGGATTTTCAATGAGCGTACGCAGACGAACCGTGGTACGCGCCTTGTTTGGGATTTCAATTCCAACAAGAGACCTTCCTGGAATGGGGGCTTCAATACGAATTGGGTGTGCTGCCAAAGACAGTGCTAAGTCATTTGCAAGAGCAGTAATGCGCGAGAGCTTTACCCCCTCAGCAGGTTTAAACGCATACTGAGTAACTGCAGGCCCAATATTCACCTCAGAAATCTCTACTGAAATATCAAAGTTGGCCATCGTCTTTTTAATAATCGCAGAATACACCTTAATGTCTCCTGCATTAGGAGTTCCAGTTTCTGCTTCCAAGATATCAGAAGGAGGAAATTTATAATTCCCAGCCAAAGGTAGAGGTTGAAAATTCCTATCCTTCTCCTCTTTCTTTTTGCCGGAAAACTTCTCTTCCTTGTCCTCTTCTTGCTGTTTCCCTTGCTCCTCTATCTGTAATTCCTCCTCATCTTCTATGGATTTTACATCAAGCTTTGACTCAAAAATCTTCTTTACTTTCTCCTTTGCTCCTTGCGTGAACGAAGACTCTTTAATTTTTTCATGGTCCAGCAGTTGCCAAAAGATAATACCTGAAACCGCAACAAGCGCTCCAAAGATGATTTCTCCTACCCAAAATCCAAAAGCAAGAAACACAGGCCAGGAAACTAAAAATCCAAGCCACCCTCCTACCTCTTGAATATCTAATTCTTGCGAACGAGCCATAACCCCGAGGATTCCTCCAGTACCCAAAAACAAAAGAGCTAAAGCAATCAACACCTGCCAGAGCCCCCAATAGCGCATTCCAAAAAATATCAATCCTCCAATTACCAAAAATAGCGGGATTAAGAATACCGCCTTTCCAATGAGGAATGTTCCTGCAGAAAACAGCAGTGATCCAGCACTGCCTGCCATTTGGAAAAATGAAAAGGTGAAGATAAGGGCGACAACAAAAAACAATACACCCGCTATTTTGCGCTTTGCGTCATCTGGAACATGAATGTTTAACCCTCCTTGAGTACCACTTTTTTTGCTTCGTTTCTTTTTTGCCACGTTGTAATATTATACTAAAAAATCACCAAAAAGGCGAGTCTTTAACACGGAAATTCCTTACAATACGTTGAGTTTTTTCATTTCCTGTTTAAAAAATCTCGTCACTTTGTCTGGCGCAAGCGCACCTCCACCGAGGAAAACTCCTTGAGCGAGGCAAGGGCCTTTCGTTGTGACTCTTCAATTGTTTCCCACTGAAGCTTGAACATAGCGCTGGGAATTTAAAATAGTATCTTTTAGGCCGAGGATAAAATTCTTTACGAAAGAAAACATTGCAGCTTTGTATATCTGTTTTGGATAATGTGTGAAAACTGTGCGAATTTCTTTTTTTGAGTAGAGACGAAAAAGAACTTTAATATCTTCAAAAGAACCAAAAGCTAAAATCTGGTGAATAATATACACCTTATCTTTTGTAAGATCGAGCTTCTCTATGGGTTTGGACCACAATAAACCCTGAAAATGTCTTGGAAATCGACTGCACGCTTCATGCTTCATACCATCAGTATATCATACAGAGTTACGTTTTGCTAGCAGAAGAAATCAAGGCCTGATTATCCCCAACCTATAGCATCAAAAAATCGCCGGCTTGACACATACCCCAGAAAGGCGATTTTTTGATGATCTATTTCTGTTTATACCCCGTTCCAGCTGGGATAAGTTTTCCAATAATTACATTCTCTTTTAGTCCTCGCAAGTGATCCTCCTTCCCTTCCATAGCAGCCTTAATCAAAACACGGGAAGTTTCCTGGAAAGAAGCAGAGGACAAAAAGCTATCTGTAGTGAGAGCAATCTTTGAAATACCTAAAAGAAGTTGCGTCGCTTCAGCTCCTTTCTTGTCAAGCTTTTTGACTCTATCATTTTCTTCAAGCAATATAGCTCGCTCCAAGATTTCACCCTCGGTGAATTTCGTATCACCAGAATCCTTAATTCGTACTCGAGAGAACATCTGACGCGTGATAGTTTCAATGTGCTTGTCATGAATAGAAGCACCTTGCGAGCTATAAATATTTTGCACCTCTCTTACAATATACTTTGCAGCCCTGTCTTTTCCTGTTAAAGCAAAGATTTCTTGAAGCTCAAGATGTCCTTCACAAAGTTGCTGTCCTTTTGTTACCAAATCTCCAGTCTTTACCCATAAAGCCATTTTTGCTGGAATCTGATACTCAAACACTTCTTCCTTTTTTGCTTTTGCATCAAGATCTTTCCCTTGAACTTTTACCAGACCATCAGCGCTAATTTCTATTACCTTTCCATCAAGTCCTGAGACCACTGCTCTTCCTGAAGGAACTCTTCCCTCAAAAATCTCTTCCACTCGAGGAAGACCTTGTGTAATATCCCCACCTCCAGCAACACCACCAGTGTGGAACGTTCTCATGGTTAATTGAGTTCCAGGCTCTCCAATGGATTGTGCAGCTACAATACCAACGGCTGCTCCAATCTCAACTTCCTCGTTTCTTCCCATATCCCACCCGTAACATCGCTGACATAGTCCACGAATTGATTTGCAAGACAAAGGAGAGCGAACTTGAATTTCGTTTACATCTTCCTTCTCTCCTATTTTCTGCGCCATATCCCAATCAATGTATTCTCCTTTCTTTACGATTCCCTTTATATCTTGAAGCGACATACGTCCAGCGAGCTTTAAAGCAATATTTTGCCCAAGCTCTTCAGCCTCGTCTTTTGAAGCAATAATGCCAATGGTATCTTTACAGTCATGTAACGTTATTAAGGCATCATGTGAAACATCAATAAGACGACGAGTTAGGTATCCAGCAGTAGAAGTTCGAAGTGCAGTATCTGCAGTTCCCTTTCGTGCACCATGCGTTGAGATAAAGTATTCCAGCACGTTAAACCCTTCCTTAAAGGAACTGGTAACAGGGAGCTCAATAATACGTCCAGCCGGGTTTATCACCAACCCTTTCATTCCTGCCATCTGTACGGGTTGTGACCAAGAACCTCTTGCGCCAGAATCAATAATAGAAAACACAGAACCACCTTCTGGTAATGTCTTTGGTACGAGCTTCTCAATGCTAGACTTTACTCTCTGCCAAATTTCAATAACCTTGCTAGATCTCTCCTCTTTGGAAAGAAATCCCTTTGCAAAATGTGAATCAATAACCTCAACCTCCTTATCTGCTTCTTTGAGTAATCCTGCTTTCTCTGGAGGAACGATAAGGTCATCCATTCCCCAAGTTATTCCTGACTTGGTTGCGTATTCAAACCCAAGCTCTTTTATTTTATCCAACATATCAGGAGCTTCTATGGCAGGGTAATCTTTAATAATATCTGCCACCAACCGCTCCATTTTCTTTGCGTTAATTTGGTCGTTCACAAAAGGAAATCCTGTAGGCAAAGATTCGTTAAAGATAATTCTTCCTACTGTGGTTTGGGTAAGCGAAACTCCATCACCTCCCCAATTTTTTGCAAGACGAACATTCGCAAGTTCTCGAATCCCTACAACACCAGCTTCCATTGCAAGCATTGCCTCTTGTGTACTACCAAAATTTTGTTTCACTTCCTTTTGCTCCTTGTCAAGTCCCGAAAGATAGTAACATCCAAGCACCATGTCTTGCCTGGGGCCGGCCACTGGACTTCCAGTAGCTGGCTTGAGTAGATTTTGAGATGATAGCATAAGATCTTTTGCTTCTTTTTGTGCCTCCTTGGATAGTGGAACATGCACTGCCATCTGATCTCCATCAAAGTCCGCATTGAACGCAGGACATACCAAGGGATGTAAACGAATTGCCTCTCCTTCTACAAGCTGAGGGTAAAATGCCTGAATTCCCAAGCGGTGCAAAGTAGGAGCACGGTTTAAAAGTACAGGTTTGTCTTTTACCACATCTTCCAAGATTGCCCACACATCATCAGTCTTTTGTTCAATGAGACGATTTGCTCCCCTCACATTGAACGCAAGTTCCTTCTCTAGAATCTGATTGATAACAAAGGGTTTGAAAAGCTCAAGCGCCATATGTTTTGGTAATCCCACGTTATTTAAAGACATCGTGGGTCCAACTACAATTACTGAACGCCCTGAGTAATCTACACGCTTTCCAAGAAGGTTTTGTCTGAATCTTCCCTGCTTTCCCTTGAGCATGTCAGCTAAAGATTTAAGCAAACGGCGTCCCCCAGTTGTTGCCTGAGTCATCTGTCCTTTTCTCATGGAGTTATCAATCAAAGCATCCACTGCTTCTTGCAGCATCCTCTTTTCATTTCGCACAATTACGTCTGGTGCTCCAATCTCAAGTAGGTATTTTAATCGATTGTTTCGGTTAATAACTCTACGATACAAATCATTTAAATCAGAGGATGCATACCTTCCTCCATCCAATTGCACCATGGGACGCAAATCAGGAGGCAAAACTGGCAAATGTGTCATGAACATCCATTCGGGACGAATCTCTGCCTCAATCATACCTTGCAACAAACGAAGGCGCAGCAAAAGCTTACGCTTTGCTTGCGTACTTGCAGTGAGTAAATCTTTTTTTACTTGAGTAAGCAGTTTCTTTAGATCCACCTCCTCAAAGATTTTCCGTAGTGCTTCAGCTCCCGTTCCTGCCTCAAAAACCTGACCATATTTTAAAGAAAGGTTTTGATACTCAGCTTCTGAAATAATCTTCATCTTCACAAATCCTTTCAGCTCATCCTTTGCCTTGTCTTTTGCTTCTTTTATGATTTTTTTGTCCTCATCTGATTGTCCTTTTGTTTTTCGTTTAAACTCTTCCTCAATCTCTTGCGCTGCTTTTTGTTTCTCCTCTTCATTTACCTCAGTGATGATGTAGGAAGCAAAATAAATGACACGCTCCAAAGATGCTGCTGGAATATCCAGAACCAACCCCATACGAGAAGGAAGTCCTCGCAAGAACCAAATATGAGAGCAAGGTGAAGCTAATGTGATATGCCCCATTCTTTCGCGCCGCACAGAAGACTTTGTAACTTCAACTCCGCACCTATCACATACAACACCTTTGTACCTGATTTTTCGGTATTTCCCACAAGAACATTCATAGTCCTTTTCTGGTCCAAAGATACGTTCATCAAACAATCCCTCTTTCTCTGAGCGTTGCGTACGATAGTTAATAGTTTCAGGTTTTGTAACCTCACCAAAAGACCACGCCAGAACATTTTCTGGAGAAGCTAACCTTATTCGTATGGATTCAAGATCAGTTACTCTCATATGATAAAAATTCGAAATTCGAATGTCGAAATACGAAACAAATTCAAAGTTATAATATTCAAATGTTCAAAACCTGTTTTGGCCATTCTAATTTTTGTCATTCGTATTTGTTTCGTGCTTCAGATTTCGTGCTTCGGATTTACTCTCTTTCACTTCAATATTGAGACCCAAGGATCTTAATTCACCTAAAAGAAGGCTAAAAGAAGCTGGAAGATTTGGGGTTTGAATAGGTTGCCCTCGCAGGATTGCTTCATAGGTTGCAGCTCTTCCTGGAACATCATCTGATTTAATCGTAAGCATTTCTTGCAAAATATGTGCCGCTCCATATCCTTCCAGTGCCCATACTTCCATTTCCCCGAAACGCTGCCCTCCAAACTGAGCCTTCCCACCAAGTGGTTGCTGAGTGATTAAAGAGTAAGGACCAATAGAACGCATATGAATCTTGTCTTCAATCATATGAATTAACTTGAGCATATACACGTACCCCACGGTAATTTTTTGAGGGAACGGCTTCCCATCATGTCCATCAAATAGCGTTATCTTTCCGTCTTCTGGAAGCCCTTGCTCGCGCAATGCCTCTTTAATATCTTCTTCAGTAGCTCCTGCAAGTCCAGGGGTTATCGCATAGTACCCGCCCTTCTTTGCTGCCCACCCTAAGTGAGTTTCCAAAATCTGCCCAATATTCATTCGAGATGCAACCCCCAAAGGATTTAAAACAATATCCACTGGGGTTCCATCCTCCATAAATGGCATATCCTCTTCTGGCAAGACAAAAGAAATCACTCCTTTGTTCCCGTGTCTCCCAGCTAACTTATCTCCAGGTTGTATTTTTCGAAGTTGTGCAACCTCAACGTGAATACGTTTTATAATTCCAGGCTCAAGTTTGTGCCCCAAGGAACGCTCAAATACTTTCACAGATACCACTCTTCCACGTTTTCCGTGAGGCATCAAAAGAGAGCTATCTTTAATGTCTCGTGCCTTTTCACCAAAAATAGCACGAAGCAGGCGTTCCTCTGCAGTAAGATCTGCCTCTCCTTTAGGAGAAATCTTTCCTACTAAAATATCATTAGGTTCCACTTCAGCTCCAACACGAATTACTCCTTCTTCATCCAAATCTCTTAGTTTCTCCTCTCCAACATTAGGAATATCTGAAGTAGTAACCTCAGGTCCAAGTTTCGTCTCACGAATATCTGCCACAAAATCCTCAATGTGAATTGAGGTGTACCTATCATCTTTTACCAAGCGCTCTGAAAGAACAATAGCATCTTCATAGTTGCCTCCTCTCCATGGGAGAAATGCAACCAATAGATTCGTTCCTAGGGCCAAGCGTCCTTGATCAATAGCACCTCCATCTGCAATGATTTGCCCTTTCTTTACCTTATCTCCAACATTTACGATGGGACGTTGGTGAAAAGAAGTGTACTGGTTCGTTCGAACAAAGTTCTTAAGTGTTTCTACTATGATATGCCCCTTTTGAGGCTTGAGCGTTATGTGACGCGCGTCCACCTGTGTAATGGTGCCATCTTCCTTTGCCATGACTGCAAGCCCTGAATCTTGCGCTACTTTTTCTTCAAGCCCCGTCCCTACTAATGGGCTTTGAGGTTTTACTAAAGGAACTGCTTGCCTCTGCATGTTAGAGCCCATCAGTGCACGGTTTGCATCATCGTTTCTTAAAAATGGGATAAGGGCTGTTGCAATAGAAATTGACTGCTCTGCTGAAACATCAAAGTACGTCACCTCGTCTCTTGGGGCAGTTCCTGCTTCTCCCCGTACTCTCGCCTGCACTTTTTCTGGAATAATCTTATTATTTTTATCCAAAGCAATACCTGCGTGAGATATAATCTCCTGCTCTTCCTCAAAGGCATTTAAATATTTTAGCTCACTTAATACCTTTCCTTTCTCTACCTTAAAGTATGGAGTTTCCAAGAACCCATGAGAGTTAATGCGGGCATAACTTGCCATGTGTCCCACCAACCCAATATTTGGACCTTCTGGGGTTTGGATAGGGCAAATTCTTCCATAGTGTGAAGGTTGCACATCTCGCACTTCAAATCCAGCTCGTTCTCTGGTTAATCCACCAGGTCCAGTAGCTGACACTCTTCTTTTGTGCTCAAGTTCAGCTAGAGGGTTCTCATTATCCATGAATTGAGTAATTTGAGAAGACGTAAAAAACTCCTTAATCATTGCCATAACCGGCCTTGGATTTACCAACTGCGCTGGGGTGAGGGTAGCAGAATCCAAGGTAGACATCCTGTCTTTTATAATCCGCTCCATCCTCATAAATCCAACGCGCAACCTATTTTGCAAAAACTCAGCAAAGGTTCTCACTCTCCTATTCCCTAAGTGATCAATTTGATCGGGCGCAGCTCCCGGAGTATTGTTTAAACGAATAATTTCACGAAGCACTTCTACTACATCTTCCAGTTTCAACACACGGTCTTCAATGCTAATCTCCTCATTTGCCTCAGCAGATTTTGATTTCTTGTCTTTTGGCTTTAAAGCTGGCAAGCGTTGCAGTGTTTTCCATCTTCCAACTCGAGAAAAATCATACCGCTCAAAATTAAAGAACATGTTCCAAATAAGTTCCTTTGCTGTCTCTGGGGTAACGTAGTCCCCAGGGCGAAGCCTTCGGTAAATCTCCATTAACCCATCTCCTTGTCCTTTGGTAATATCCTTTTTTAAAGTTTCTGTAATGTAACTTACCTCTCCTGTATCTACGTCGCCAAATGCACTCCGTATTGCCTCCTCAGTCTCCATGCCAAAGGCACGCAAAAGCGTTGTAACGGGCGCTTTCCTTTTCCTATCAATACGAACACCAATAAATCCTGAAGCCTCAGTCTCAAATTCCAACCACGCCCCTCGATTAGGGATAATTTTTGCTCCAAAAATCTTTTTTGTAGCAGTAACGTTTTGACCGGTAAAGAATACTCCAGGGGAACGGATGAGCTGGCTAATTGCAACACGTTCCACTCCATTGATGATAAACGTACCTCTCGCGGTCATTAAAGGAAAATCAGCGAGGAATATCTCCTGCTCTTTTTGCTCTTTTGTTTTTAAGTTTACCAAACGAACCTTCACACGCAGTGGCGCTTGATAGGAATCATCGTTTTCTTTTGCTTCAAGATCAGAGGCATGATTTGCCTTCCCTATTTTAAAATCCAAAAACCAAAGTTCAAACTCCTTTTTTGTGTGGTCCCGTATGGGAGACACTTCTTGCAATAGTTCCTTAAAATCTGTAGCCCAAAACTTGTTCCAACTATTTTGCGGTACCGAAAGCAGGTAAGGCAAGGGGAAGTGAACTTGAGTCTTTGTAAAATTTTTAAAAAGAGGTTGGGGAGTTGCCATAAAAACAAAGGTCCCTTTCCATTCAAAAAAGGTCCCGTAAAACTATATTACTACTATATTAAAAAAGAAGACAAGATGAGATAAACTACAATATATTTAGCTGTGAAGTAGTGTACAGGATATTGCTAGAAATGTCAACCCAGCACCATTTTAGCCCAACCAAAAACTCAATTATTAGCTCATTATAGTCATAATAGAAAAATGGTGCTGGGTCAACCCCTCTCTATCAAAGAATCTTTTCCCCAGGTTATCAACAAGCCTCATCCCCCCTTACTATGGCTTTACGCTCCTGGAATTTCAGGTGGGGCCTCTTTGATAGGAGGGGCTGAAACCTGGATACCCTCCAGAGCCGGACGGCCATTTTCCAAGTTTGTTAGAATTTGTTTTATCTCCTGATTATCTGGATTCAATCTTTCTACCTCGGCAAACTCTATCTTTGCTGCGACCTTGTCCCCCCTTGCATCATGCACCAATCCTAAGATATATCTTGCATTGGAGTAATCAGGGTTAATCCCAACTGCTCGCGTAAGTTCAACTTCAGCTTTTGCAAGCTCCTTTCGCTGCCAATAGAGAACTCCCAGCTGAAACGCCAAACCAATATCATCAGGCGAAGAAATAAGTTTTGTTTCCTCAAGCTTTGCCACAGCTTCATCTGATTTTCCCTGTTGATCATATACCACAGCAGTCAAAAAGTGAGCAGGAGCATAGTCCTCCTTTAGCTCCAAGGCTTTATTAAGATTTTCAAGAGCCTCCAGAAGCACTTGTGCTCTTGTCTCCTCAGCGTTTTTGGTAGCAAGAGCTTGAGCCTGCACAATCTTGGAACGAGCCAATTCTGTCCACGGGAACGGAGAGGTAGGTTCCAATTTTGCTGCCTCAAGATATGCTTCTTGCGCCAAGGCTTCTGCTCCTTGAATACCAATAAGGCTTCTGTACACAAATCCTTGAACGTTCCAGTTTGCAACGTTTGCTGGTGCCACCTTTGTTGCGGCGCGAGCAGATGCGATGCTATTTGAAACCGCAGTCTGTGTTTGCGCTTGGCGCTCCTCTTTTGAAAGTTCCTGATTTGCTGAAATCTGATTTACCTTTGTTAAGTAAAGCTGAGAAAGATCTCTCCAGTAGAGGTCCACTGCGGGATTTAAATTTGCTGCAGAAAGAATCTTTGCAATTGCCACGTCCAAATTTCCTACTGCCGATGCTCGTGCCCCCTTAAGATACTGAGCTTCTGCTACATACTTTTGTCCACCAACAAACATGAGACCAAGGCCAAAGATAAGAACAATCAAAAAGATAAAAGAAGAGCCCAGGGCAAGGAATGGATATGTAGTAACGGTAAAATGTGAAACCTTTTTTGCTCCCGTAAAGGCAAGAGCTCCAAGTAAGGTCCAGAATAGAAACCACACCATAAAGGAAGCAGGGTAGAGGAACGTAGAAACAATAAGGGCGGTGAGGGAAGCAAAAGCTCCAAGGCCCAACATCCATGTAAAGTTTTCTTCTTCAAACCGAAGTAATGATTTGATTCCAAGAACTTTTATCGTCAAAAATAGGCCCAAGAGTACTACGAAACCAACAGCACCCTTCGTTACTAACCAGTTTAAAATTTCAGAGGCTCCTGAAGAAAATCTTGTACCAAAAAACACAGTTTGATTAAGTTCCGCTGGCCTGAACTTGGCATATTGTAAAACAAAGGTACCGGGTCCCGCTCCAAAGAGTGCATGGTTCTTTAAGGTTTCTTTTGCAACATTCCAAGTTGCGCCTTGGCTAAGCGAAACCTCAGTTGGCAAAGTTCTTGGAGCCCCAGGCAGGGCAACCTGAAATACCATAAAAAACACAGCCACAATGATTAAAGCCATAGGAAAAGAAGTCCATCCAAACTCACCCTTCTTTTTCATATTCCACATACCAAAGGCCAAAAGTACCAAGAGGCCAGCTGTAAGAATAATCCAGGCTGTTTGAAAGTTTAAAAGCACAAGCGAGGCAAGCAATACAGCTGCCACAATCCATAGCGCCCATCGCAAAAGCATCTTTGATACAAAAGCTAAGGCTAAAGCCAAGGGCAAGAGTATTGCTGAAAAAATAGCAACACCATTCATATTTGAAAGTGTGTTAAAGGTTGCAACCTTGGCAAAGTCAAAAGGAAGAAGATAGAGCTGGTAGGCCTGGAGCAAGGTGTATAAAACTGCAATGCCAGAAGAAACCAATAAGGTTAAGAGTAAGTTAAAAAGATGCTTTGCATTCTCAACTACTTGAAGAACCAAGAATGAGAATAAGGCAAAGATTACGAGCGTTAGAAAATTATCAGTCAAACTAAGTGGCCATCCCCAAAAGGAACCTGCAACCCAGCGAGAAAACATGGTAGATACTCCAACTGAAAGCAAAAGCAAAGCAACTGGGATATATAGAGGGGAAAGGCGCAGACGAATTTCACCCTGGCTCACTATTTTAGCTAGCCAAGCGACCAAACCAAGGAACACCAACAAAACTAGTAAGGTTTGCTTTTGATATAAAAGAACATTTTGAGTTACAGGCAAAAACCATAGAGGGAGCAAGAATACTGCGGCGTACAGAGCCCCTTTTGAAATCTTCTCTAGCAATGAAACTGACTGAATCATAGATATGAAACAAAAATTAGTTAATAATACGATTTAATTATTCTACCTCACTTGCCAAATCCTTGCAATATTTCTTGCAAGGCTACATTTTCAGGGTTAAGCTGGAACGCTTTTTCAAACCACGCTTTTGCTTCTTCGTTCTCTCCCTGACTCAAAAGAGCAGTCCCCAGGGCAAAGAGCGCATTTGAATGACTAGGAGCAAGCTTGATTACGCTCCTAAACTGCGCAACAGCTTCCTCCACTTTGCCTGCATTATATAGAAGGCGACCATATTGGAACCCTACGTCTATACTCAAAGGATACCTCAAACTTATCTTTGCTACAATAGATAAGGCGTCTTTGGTCTCCCCTTCTCGTTCTTTTAACAGAGCAATTTGCAACTGAGCCTCTGCATAATCTTGCTTAAGCTGAACTGCCTTCTCAAAATATTCTCGTGCTGTTTTAAACTCCTTTTTTACTATATAGAGTTTCCCTAATTTGGTATATAGCGCTGGATTTGTTGGGTCAAGTAAAATAGCAGTAGTGAAAGAATCAATGCTTTGGGTAGCAGCACCTTCAACAAACTGAATATCATAATACACATCTCCCAAGGCTTCCCAAAAAGAAGCTCTATTGGGACTTAATTCTATTGCACCTGTAATCTTTGTACCTTCCAAATAATCTCCCTTTGCGTATGCAATGGCTTTTTTTACATCTTTTGCAATCTGCTCTTGATCCTGTAAACTCTCTTTCCTCTTGAGCTCCTCCATGGCTTTTTGAAGATACAATCTTGAAAGAAATACCTTATACTCCCCTTGCCATGGATTAAAACGTACAGCTTCCAGAGCCTTCTCAATACCTTTTTCATTATGTAAGGTATTTTGAGAATCAACATAACGTATATCAGCAAGAAAGAACCTTGCTCCAAGAAAGAAGGCGGCTCCCACCATAAATAGTAAAGCGAAAAGTATGAGCTTTACTGCAATATTTATCTCAAAAAACTTTTTTAAAGAAACCCGAAATTCCCTCTTTGGAATATCAAAAGAGATTACAGCAAGCGCGAAAAACAACCAAAAAGCAACCTGCAACGCTGTAATTTGATAATACACAATCTGAGCTATGAAAAGAACAAGTACTCCAAGAGCAAACGGGAAATTCTTTTTATCCTTTACAAAAAATAAAGAGATGAGTAAAAACCAAATAATAATTCCAAGGTAAAGCAAAAATCCCAAGATACCCATCGTGGCAAGTAACTCTGCAAGGTGATTGCCAGCCCTATCAAATTGAATTTGCCACTGACTAGTTTCATTTAAATCAGCTGCTCTGTGCAACGAAACATCCAATGCAAAGGTCCCAGGACCAGATCCTAACATGAGGTTTTTGCCACTTGCGCCAAGTGTTTTTCCAGCAATGCTAAAAGACGCTTGATGGGAGAGTTTTGATTCCTTTTCAAATTGCTGCAAAAATCCTGCACTGGAGACGCCAGAAAAAAGAGAAATAACAACAAAGAATGAAAGAACGAGGGGAAGCCACAAACGCCTTATCTTCATTGTCTCTCCAGCAAGAGTTCGCAAGAATAGAAAAGAGAGAATCGCCAAAAGAAGACCGGCAAGCAAAACAGTCCAGGCTACGCTTGAGTCTCCAATTAAAAGAATTCCAAAGGCAGAAAAAAGCAACAAAAGATTCCCTGCTCGCGGAAGTTGCTTTATCTCAGGCCGCCCAATTTCATTGGGCGAGCCTCGCCTCTCTGAAGCGGGGCGCAAAGAAAGAAGAGCAAGAAAGGATACCAGAAAAGCTAAGAATATTAAAAACCCCTCTTGGCTTTGGGATATAGGGCTTACTCCCATTTGTGGGATAAAAGATGAAAGCCAAGGAAGTAGCTTTATTACCCCAAACAAAGAGAGGTACCATGCTGTGATGATTACCCCGCTTGCAAGCAAAAAAGGACGAACTAAAAAGCTAGGTTTCTCTATCGTATTGGTAATTAAAAAATATAGTCCAATGGAGGCAAGCACGCCAAAAAGCCCATCAGAAAATCTTCCATAATGCCCAAACAAAGAAGACCATATATCAACTGAGAATATACTTGAGAGCACTAGAGCCGCAGCAAGTAGTAAGATGGGGAGATTAAGTGGAGTTCTTTTAAAATGGAGCTCTCGTTCAGTAAACACCATCTTTGCAAGCCAGGTGCCTAAGCCCAACAAAACTAGAAATATCAATACGTACTGCTTTGGGAACTCAAAAGACTCAAAGGTCCATGGGTTCCATACCAAAGGAACCAAAAATACAATGAGATAAATACTCGCCCTTGTAGTGAAATTTAAGAGGTCCCCCATGCTACCTATTATATCCTTAATCCGGTTACATTATCCACTAGATTAAGTTTCAACAATATTTTCATAATGATTAATGCGCTTAAGCCCCATATGTTCATCTATCACAAGGCACACAGCATCTATGCGATAAGCGCCATAATATTTCTTGCGATAAACATAGGCAGCGGCATTTCTTTTAAGCTTCATACGCTTTTGGTAGTAAATTGTCTCTTCTGGGGTTCCAAATTGCTCGCTACACTTTGTTCTCACCTCAACAAACACAAGAATATCCTTGCCTTGCCCAAGGAATCCATGGCGAAGTCGAGCGATAATATCAATTTCCGCTCTCTTTGTCTGATAGTTTTCTTCTAGAATTATATATCCTTTACCTTTAAGATACTTCCTTGCAATCTCCTCCCCTTCTTTCCCTATAATATTGTGCAGTGCCATGGCTTGTTACTGCCTAAGCTAAGCTTAAGCAGATATTTTAATCAAATTCATATGCTTTGGGGCGGTACTGCAAAGCCTCTGCCATATGACTTTTTTCAATGTGCTCTGCCCCTGCAAGATCTGCAATGGTACGTGCTATTTTTATCATTTTCATAAAAGACCTTGCAGAGAGTTGATACAAAAGAGCCGCTCGACTCAATATCTGCTCTGCTTCTTTTGAAAGCAAAGAGTATTTTTTAATATGGCTATTCTTCATTTCGGCATTAGCATGTATAGGTTCCCCTGCAAACCTTACTTCTTGCATCTTTCGTACCTTTTCAATTCGCTCTCGCATGGCAAACGAACTTTCTTTGGAAAGTGAAGCCTTTTGATTATCTTGAAACTCTTGTATGTCAACTTCTGGTACTTCAATATGCAGATCAATCCGGTCTAAAAGCGGCCCCGAGGCTCGCTTTTTGTATTTTTTTACTTCTCTTGGCGTGCACACACAAGCTTTCTTTGGATGAGTAAGGTATCCGCATGGACAAGGATTACAAGATGCCACCAACATAAATCGGCAAGGGTAGGTTACTCGCTGTCTGCTTCGCGCAATAGTAAGCATGCCATCTTCCACAGGCTGGCGAAGACTTTCCAGCACACTACGGGGAAATTCATTAAATTCATCTAAAAACAATACTCCTCTGTGCGCCAAGCTCACCTCGCCTGGCTGAGGTTTTTGGCCTCCCCCAATCAACCCGATAAGAGAAACACTGTGATGCGGCGCGCGAAAAGGACGAGCTGTAATGAGTGACCCTCGCGGAGGAATATTTCCTGCAATAGAATAAAGTTTTGTCACCTCAAGCGATTCTTCTTCATTTAATTTTGGTAGGATGCCTGCCAACGCTCGCGCCAGCATGGTTTTCCCAGAACCTGGACTCCCTATCATTAAAATATTATGCCCTCCCGCCGCGGCTATCTCTATAGCTCGCTTAGCAGTTTCTTGCCCAAGAACTTCTGCCATATCAAACTCGGCATCAGCCGCCCCAGTCAGTAACGGAGCAGAATACGCCACTTTTTTTATTTTTTGATTCCCCAAAAGAAAACTCGCTATCTGCTCTAAATTTTCTATTCCATATACATTTACACCTTGCACAATTGCGGCCTCATTGGCAGACTCTGCTGGCACAAAAACATTGCAAAATCCCTGTTCTTTTGCAAAGAGCGCCATGAGCACAGCCCCTTTTGTATGACGCAACGTGCCATCTAAAGAAAGTTCGCCTAAAAATAAACTGTCTTTGGGAATCTCATACTGCAAGACAGAAGCCATAATTCCAACCGCAATAGGCAAATCATACAAAGAGCCCTCCTTTGGAATGTCGGCTGGAGCTAAATTTACCGTAATTTTTCTTTGTGGAAATTCAATCTTTGAATTTCCAATTGCAGCGCGCACCCGCTCCTTGCTTTCTTGCACTGCCTTATCGGGAAGCCCCACAATATCAAAACCCGGCAAACCTCTACTTGAAACACTCACCTCAATATCTACTCCAAGCGCTTCCATGCCAGAATTTGCAATAGATTGTACTTTAAATAACATAGGATAAAACTATTCTAATTATTCTAATTGCTCTAATTATTCTAAACAATCTCCAATGTCTAAAAACCAATGCCTAAAGCTTCTTTTGATCATTGAATTATTGGGCATTAGAATTTGTTTAGGTCAATTAGAAATTAGGTTAATTAGGTCAATTAACATAGTATCTCCCTTGCTCCTCTTTAATATACCCCTCCAGTTGTAGCATTGAAATTGCAGCACCCAATTTGGCTGGTAAAACCTCAAGCCTTCGAGCAAGTTCATCTACATGAAGCGATTGTTTTTCTAACTGCTCTACAATGTTTTGCTCCAGTTCATCTTGTACTCCCGTGCCTAAGCTAAGCTTAGGAGCTCCTAAGCTTAGCTTAGGCACACGATCTCGCAACCCATAATATTGCAAAATATCTTCTGCGCCACCTACCACAGTTGCTCCTTCACGAAGCAATTGCGTCACTCCCTGCGAAACCGCGCTTGTTAAAGGATTTGGCACGGCAAACACTTTTCTTCCATATTTTTTAGCAAGATTTGCAGTAATTAAAGCGCCACTGCCTTCTCCTGCTTCAACCACTAGCGTAGCTTGTGACAACCCTGCAACAATGCGATTTCTTCTTGGAAATGTCCAGTTTGCTGGAGGGTGTGTTCCTTCATATTCTGAAAGCACTAACCCACCGGTATCTAAAATCTCTTGATACAAATCTGCTTGATATTCTGGGTGAACAATATCAATACCGCATGGCATTACTGCAATGGTTTTTCCGCCCGCGCTCACTGCAGCCTTATGCGCCACAGCATCAATACCATACATAAATCCAGAAACAATAGTTATGCCAGCTCTTGCTACTTTGCTTACAATATCTTCTGTCATGCGCTTTCCATAGCTTGTCATCCTTCGAGTTCCTACCACTGCCAAACATGTATCAAAAAGCTCTAGATTCCAGGTACCCTTATAATATAACTGCTTTGGCGCATCAGAAATATCCCCAAGCAATGAGGGGTAGCGAGAGTTTTCCTTTTTGACAACATTTTTCTCTTCCGTCAACATTTTTAATTAACCTAATTATTCTAATTAACCTAATTTCTAAACAAGCACCAATTTCTAATTTTTTTTAACCTTCTTATATATCGAGTTAAAAATCAGGTTTAACTCTTTTGCTTCAATCCAAAGTTTTCTTGCTTTGTCTGCCATTTCAAAAACAGCTACCGCTGCCATTCGCAAAAAATGCTTTGATTCTCTAGATTCTTTTTTGCAAATCCCTATTTTGTGTCTAAAATCATCCTTGCTTTCTGCGTCGTCAGCTTCACAATAATTAGCGCCTACACTCGTACCACATTTTACTAGCTGGTTAATAATGGGTCTAGTGATTTCATTCTTAGGCAAGTCTCTGCAAAACTTTATTACTTCTTCCCCAAACATAGCAGTTCGTTCTTCAAGGTCGTATTTGTCATTGGGCATTGGAGATTGTTTAGGTTAATTAGAAATTAGGTCAATTAGGTTAATTCTTTTAAGAAGTTCTCGCTAACGTAAAGCCCCACACCTCTTTTGCCCCGGCTTTTTTCAAAACTCTACAGCACTCTTTCATAGTAGCTCCCGTGGTCCACACATCATCAACCAAAATCACCTTTTCTGGCAGAGTAGAGTCAGCCCCTACAGCGCTATGCGGGCTAACCCTGCTAACTGCAAACGCATCTTTCACATTTTGCAGTCGTTCTTCTTTTTTCAATGCAACCTGTGGCTTTGTATCTTTTATCTTTTCAAGCATAGTAAAAACTTCCTTTCCCATGCTCTTTGCAATCTCTTTTGCAAACATTTCTGCTTGATTAAATCCTCTATCTCTTTCCTTTTTTTTATACATAGGAACATATGTTATATGTATATTTTGAGAAGACAAGAATGAGAGAAATGGATAAAATCGCGCTGTGTCTTCCAGCATAATCCCAAGTACGCGAGCTGTTGTTTCTTTTACTGCGTGAGTCATGCCATTATATTTTATGTGATGCAATAAATTTTTCACAACTCCTTCATACTCAAAACAACTTGCCAAACCATCTAAGCCATAGAGCGACCTGCAAGCTTGGTGCTGTTGCCCAGTTAAACTGGACTGCCCACAAACCGGACAAATCAAAGCAACTTCACCCACAAATCCTTCACAGCGCATACATATGTAATGCCCTTCCTTCCCGCAACCCATACACATTGTCGGAAACACAACATCCAGCACCCCATTTTTCACTTTTTCCAATATCTCTCTCATATTCTGCCTAAGCTAAGCTTAGTTTTCCACGGGTCAGTCCAACAACGTTTCTTTACGTAATAGGAAAGGCTGTTTACCTCGTATAATATCCGCCACAAATGCCTTGTACTTTGCCGGTGTAGGAAACATTTTGCCCGCAACACCCTTGTCGGCAATAATAGAGGTGCGCTTCCCAAGATATTCTGGGTGGGTACTCCAAGGATAGTTCTCTACAAACCGCAAAATTTCTTCTGGATCCTGCGCTGCCGATTTTAAATCGGGTTCCAGCTCCTGGCCCGGATTAATCACGTTTATGTACGCAAGAAGATACTGAAGCTGAGTGTCTTTGTTCACTTCCACTGCTTTAAACGTGCCTTGAAATAGACTGCCCACACGTTCGTACTTTTTATTAAAATACTTTGTATACCCTGTCCCGAGCTTTTGCATAAATTTGGAAATACTGCCTTCTTGAAGCTCCTGCAAAAGTAAATGGAAATGATTGGGCTTGAGACAATCTGCCATAATACGCACCAATGGGTTACGCCTTATTCCTGCTTTTGCTAAGTATTCGCGCAAAACCCCAAAATGCATCCTCCCTCTCTCTTGCTCCAAGCGATACAAAAGATTTGCCGATCCATCTTCGCTATTAAAAAGATAAAGCCCTTGAAGAAACCTCCATCGGTCTCCGTCCGACAAAAAGATATCGCGTTTTTCGACGCCTCTATTGAACACGTGGTATATATTTCCTACTTTAAACTTTGTTTTTCTTGCCATAAAAACAGTATACTGCAAATGTCTCTTGTTTGCTCTGCCTAAGCTTAGCTTAGCTGTGAATAACTAAGCTAAGCTTAGGCAGAGATACAGAAGGGGCGCTGCTCAACAAGATAGGCAACGCCCACAATTCTTACATCTGTTCTACAATTTCACTCAAGGCATTCTGAAATTCAGGAATCCGATCTGGAAAAAGAAAGAGACTGCTACGGATATTCTCACCGTCTTGCCCGCGGCGAGACTCGGTGAGTTGCACATACTTGCTACCCTTTTTACTTTCCCGCAAATCCAAAAAGTATGTTCTACTTCCTCCTTTTACAATCTTGGAAACGATTGGTGAGTTAACTATTTCTGCCATAACTTTAAATGTTACCCTTGTATACACTAACGACCTTTCTATAACTCACTATGCTCAAATCCAACCGCCTCTGTCAAAAACTAAGCTTAGCTTAGCTGTGGATAACTAAGCTTAGCTTAGGTGGGGATAACTAAGCTTAGCTTAGGCAGGGATAGCCGCCGGCAATAGTATCCCCAAAATTTGCCATTGACAGGGTATATGTATTTGCTATAATAGAAAATGTCAAACCTCTTCCCGCTTCAGCGGGGGGATTTTTTTTATTTATAATACGAAATAAAATCCTTTAACTTCTTTACGTTGATGTATTTCGCGCGATCTAAAAGCTCTTTTGAAACATGACCCTTCGTAGACATAACCAGCACTCTTTTGTGTTGAGCTTTTACCGCATCTAAAAGCGGAGCGAAATCGCTATCTCCTGACATTAAAATAAGGGTATCAAAATTATTAATACTTCCAAGCACATCAATGGTAAGCTCTACATCGAGATTACCCTTCCATTCGTAGGTGCTTTTTGAAACTTTAATCCTTTTTACCTCTTTTGCTTTTACGATATATCCAAAACGTTCAAGCTTTTTAAGAAAAGAGTTTTGCTTATTATTCTCCCCAACACGACCAGTATAGAAATAAATAGCCTGGAGATCGCATTCTTGCTCAAAATATTCCTTAAGTTTTGCATAATCCACTCGCCAACGCAAAGTTTGCTATGAATACAAAATATTCGCAGCATCTACAAAAACATACACTCTGCCTTTAATAAATTGCCTGATCATAATTGTAATTATACCATAAAATTACGCCAAAAAACTACATCTGAATCAAAGGCAAAAGCGGGGTTAGACCCCGCTTTTGCCTCTATAACTATTGCTTAACCTATTGCTTCCCCAGGGGAAGCAATCTCACCCAAGCTCCTAAGCTTAGCTTAGGTGGGGATAACTTGGCCAAACCAAGTTTAGGTTGCTCTTTTATGAGACTAGGTTTTCTTTTTAAGCAAGATAAATGATACTAAAAACCCACATATAGTTCCAATGAAAAATCCTAGCAGTAGCAAAGGAAGATTGAACCCGGAATCCGTAGTAACCCCCTCAATAGCAAGGGGAAAAGATGCCTCAACAATTTTTTCACCTGCTTTTTGAAAGCGCACATTCAACTCGTATTCCCCGCCTTGGGGAAAAGTATATACCATAGTCGTGTTGCCAAAATCCGGCTTATTAATGCCGCTTGCAAACACCGTCTTTTTACCTTGCACAATTCGTACCCATATATCGCTAAACTCTGCCCTCTCACCTGTTTTTTCAAAAACCAGATCAAAATCAAATACCGCAGGATTTTCTGTCTCAAGCACTGGAGGGTTTTGCCCTATATCTACCCTGTACTCATCAATGGTTTTTTCGAGTGAGACGCCTGTTGAATGGGCAGAAACATGCAGCGCCCCAAATAGTAAACCAAAAAAGAGTATGCTTGCAATATATATATGTTTCATACAACAAGTCTCATATAAAAATTAGAAATTAGCAATGCTTCGTATAGCTTGAATTGCTTGCTTAAGCTGTACATCATTTCCGCCTTCTAGTGTACCAACTTCAACATCTGGCATCAAGCCACTTTTTGAAACCGCGTGTTTTTTTGGAGACAACAGCTCTGAAGTAGTAAGCACCAAAGCAGTATCGCCGCTTAAAGTTAATATCTTTTGCACCGTGCCCTTGCCCATTGACGGCTCCCCCACAAGCTGACTGCCCTTGCTCTCTTGCATAGCATGTGCAAACACTTCGGCAACAGAGGCGGTTTTCGCGTTGATTAAAATAACTACCGGGTATGCTTCAAGCTCCCCTTTGCCTTGCGATGCATGAACAAATTCTCCCCTGCCCTCTCCAAAACTCTCAATTGCAATTGTCTCTCCTTTTTTAAAGAACCTGCCTGCAATGTTTAAAAACGCATCAGTCGCTCCGCCAGGATTGTCTCGCAAGTCCAAAATTATGCTTGTAGCTTTGCTTTGCAAAATTGCAGGAACCATACTTGCAAAATCACTATCAGCGGCTCTGGTAAAGCGAAACAGTTTTACATAGGCAATATCTCTTTCCAACAACTCCCATTTTACGGTATTAAGCTCTGCTCCCTCAACAATATTCTCTGTTAAGCGCTTTGTTTCCTCTGGGTCAAGAAATCTTGTATTGGGATCGCCCAAGCTCTCTGCCAAGCCGGACGCGGCGCCATATTCCATATTTGTTTTGTTAAGGCTGGCGGCTCCCATAAAGTTTGCCTCTATCATGTTCCAGGCGTCAAAGAACGTTGAGAACTGAACGCCCTCTGGCGTTGCAACTGTCCTTGGCTGCTCCTTGCTGGCTTTAGGAAAAAGATTATAGGGCATCGTCTTTTCAAAAAACATTCCCGCCAAAAATCCTCCGGCCAATGCTAGCACAATTACTATGAGTTTATGGTATTTAAAATTCATGGTTCGTATAAACAATAGGGCTGATATTCTTCATCAATAGTTAAACAAATATCTTCTACTTTTTCGCGGGGGTAGGAACCCTTAAACGTTCTAATAATGTTTTTGTAGCAAACGTGCCTCTCGTCTTCCAGTAGCTCCTCTGAATCGCAAAACTTCAATGCTTCAATATACTCTTTTTCAGGTTCGCCGTGAGCCATAAACCCTCCCGCAAAGCCATGAATACAGCCAAGCCGCAGCCGTTCTGGAACACTGTGGCACGCATGGATATATTCGCTATAATCATCTTTCCCAAGGGCTCGCTGCGTGGCGCCCGCAGCCACAACATCTATGACAGTCCAGGCGCTTTGATCATCTTTAATATCTTTTGCAAACTCGGCAAGTTTGACAAGGTCATCGCCAACCAGGCTGTTTAAATGCATAGCCATTTCATAATAGCATGCCTGCTTATGCTCATCTGTACCCTGCGCATGGCATAACATGAGAGGATCTTTGGCAGGAGGAAAAAGGCCGTACTCCTTTCTAAAAGTCCAATCAGCAAGAACATTGAAAGCTCCCTGAAGGCATTCTCGAACCTCATTTGGATTATTGGAGACACTGCCGCAAACTTTAAGAGCAGGATCTATTATTTCTTGGGGCTTTCCCCACAGCAAAGGATCATATGGCTCATTAATAAACCCATGGCCTATGGCATGGTAGCAGTTTAAGCGTATTCGCGGGCGCACATGGGAAAGTTGATTATCTAAATACTCACAAATGAGCTTTGCTTTTTTAACGTCCAGATCGTCTCGCAGCATATGCTCAAGCCACCCATGGAAAAAGCCAAACCCGCAATAATACGTCTCGGCAGGAAACTTGAATGATTCAATATTATCTTCATAGGCAGGATATTCCTGCGCGTAAAACTCCTCCCCAATCCGATGGGCATACCAATGGCATCCCGTAAAAGAAAAGAGCGGGTCTCTTTGATACAGGTCAGTAAATACGCTAAAGGCGGCTGCAACACCTTTTTTCTTTAACGCGTCAGAAAGAAGGGCATCCCAGCACTGCTCACGCTGCTGGCTCTCAAGCTTTTCTAAATCCCGGCAATTCTCATTCGCGCTTTCCTGCCCATTGCCCAAGACAATTATCTCTCCTATGTTTGAGGCCTGTATATGGTCATGAAACCTCCATGTTCCGGGCTTATTGAACGTAAAACTCCAGCTCTCCCCCACGGGTATTGGCTTTTTGGGGTCAAATTCAGGATAGATTGAGTGAGTAGGGTGAATATTGCTTGCCGGCCAGAAAAATTTATCGCCCGCAGTGGTAAATGTTACGGTGTCTCCTTTCTCTAAGGTAAGCTCTTGTGGAAACCAGCCATCAGCGCGCAATTCTACCGTATGCTTTGTGTTTTGCCCGGCGGTTGGCAAGGGTTGAATTTCTTTTG
>JAQBTT010000022.1 GCA_027624865.1 bacterium | reverse complement strand
TATGGAACGTAAACATCCATTTGCTGTAGGTCAAATCCATCACGTGTATAATCGCGGAGTGGCAAAAGCCCCTATCTGTAGAGAAGAAGCGGACTACTGGCGTTTTTTGCAAGGACTATGCTTTTTTAATGATGAGAAAAGCGCAAGCAGTATATTATGGCATCTTGAACGCGATCGGGCGCGGCTTACGATGAATGTCTTGAAAGAATACATAATTGCCCAAGGGAGCAACAGACGACCATTAGTGCGCATTTTGGCCTATTGCGTGATGGGCAATCATTACCACCTTCTTTTGGAAGAAATTGAGCAAGGCGGTATTACGCAGTTTATGCACAAACTTGGGACCGGATACGCCAAGTACTTTAATAAAAAGCATGATCGCGTAGGAAGTTTGTTTCAAAATGTATTTAAAAATGTTCTTGTTGATGATGAGTTGTATCTTCAATATCTTCTTGTCTATATCAATGTGCTCAATCCGGTAAGCATTATTGAACCGAACTGGAAGCAGGAAGGGATACAAGACATTAAAAAAGCGTTGGATTTTGCGTCATCCTATCAATGGGGCAGCCACATGGATTATTTAGGGAAACGGGGTTCGCTTATCTTGCACAAAGGCGTGTTGGGAGAGTTTCTTGCTATGCCCCAAGCATATCTTAATCTTGTTACGGCAGTGTTGGAAGGAAAGAAATATGGTGGGATTGAACATTTAACCCTTGAATAGTATTAGGCTGGGCTAAGACAGTCTTAGCCCAGGCCTCAGGTACAAGTGCTAGGCTGTTGTAGACTACGCAAAATATCCAAGTTGCCACTTCTGGCAGAGAGTTGACTTTCCTTCACTGGGAGTGCTGTCTGAGCATAATCGAGGCATCTAAGAAACCATGGAATCGTAAAACCTGCGATTTTTTGATATGCTCAATACAATGAAGAAGGTTATCCAGTTTGCGCTTGCTATTCTTATTGCCCAGTTGGCAGGAGTTATTGGAGCGTTTGCCACGGTTTCTGCAATACCTGGCTGGTACCAGGAGCTTGCAAAACCATTCTTTTCTCCGCCAAATTGGGTATTTGGGCCTGTTTGGTTTCTTTTGTATACACTCATTGGGGTATCTTTATTTTTAATATGGCAGGAGGAAGGGAAGGAGAAGAGAGTAGCAGTAACTGTATTTTTTGTGCATCTTGGATTAAATGCTTTGTGGCCCATTATTTTCTTTGGACTGAAGGATCTTTCTTTTGCTTTCTTTGAAATACTTGCTCTTTTTGGAACACTCTTGATAGTTTTTTGGAAGTTTTGGTTTATCAAAAGGCTGGCGGTATATCTTTTGATTCCGTATCTTTTGTGGGTTTCTTTTGCTTTACTTTTGAATTTTGCAATTTGGCAATTAAATCCTTAGTCTCACTAAATTATTCACACATTAGCAAGGCTAAGTTTTAAGGGGATTGAAAGGCTGGGCTTTCAGAACCAAGAGAGCGACAAAACAGCGATTTCTTGATAGGGTAAAATATAGTATGGTCCATATTCATGAACAAATTGATTGGACAGTTGACGCTTTCCTTGTACATAAGCGTAAGGTGCTTTTCATTTTTCATAAAAAACTTCAAAAATGGTTACCATTGGGTGGACATGTGGAGTTAGATGAGAATCCTGATGAAGCTTTACTGCGGGAAATTAAAGAGGAAAGCGGGATAGAAGATGTTGAAGTATTGGCATTCAAGCCGAATGTAAATATTGAGGACCCTAGAAGAAAGTTTCTCTACACACCAGCATATGTAGATATCCATCCTATTAATGAAAAGCATGATCATATTGGTCTCATCTATTTTGTGCGAGCCAAGACTGATAATGTCCAACTTGCCAAGGAAGAGCATGCTGAGATTCGATGGCTCACAGAAGATGAACTCGATGATCCAAAATTTAATTTAGAGCTTAGTATCAAGTTTTATGCCAGGGAGGCAATACAACGAGCTGAAAAATGAGTTAGTCTTCCAATATATGAGTAGAGACTCAAAATCGTCTATTGCACGATTATTATGATTATTGAACTCAAGAAATTTGGGCCTACCCTTGTATCTAGGGAAACTGGTCGGGAAGCTTGGGTTGCTTTTCAACCAGTGCTTCAAGGTGTTACTCCAGATGAAAATATTGAAGTTAATTTTGATGACGTCTTAACGCTTTCTCCTGGGTGGGCAGATGAATTTATTACACCACTTAGGAAAAAATTCAGTGGTCGTGTTGTTTTGCGTGAAACCGATAACCCCTCTGTGAAGGCGACACTTGATATCCTTGAGTTAGAGTAGGAGGTTAGCTTTACAACGTGCGTTGGGTGACAAAAGACTGTTACTTAACGGTTTTTTAGTTCGAGTTGAAAATCTGAGAGTCCTATGGTAAAAAAGGTATGGATTACCAATCGCTGCGAAAGGGGGTATGACATGTATTTGGAGAAAAGTTCTTCAGTGGAACGTTTCACAGATTACGCAATAGAAGCGTTTTGCAAAGCAGGGGAACTTGCAGGATATGGTAAAGTTATTCATGCAAGACATCTCTTATGCACCCTTCTTGAGGAGCAAGAAAGTGTGGCATGGAAAGTTTTGCGGAGGACTGGGGCTAACCCTCAAAGATTGCAAGAGACGATGTATGAAAGTTGTTGCATTAATGATTGCAATACCCCAGGGAAAGAGGCAGCTCTTTTATCATCACACGTTCGATGGATAGTTGGACGAGCTAACGAATTGGTAGAGCGATCAGGATGCAGTCAAATCGGTACCATCCACCTTCTTCTTGGATTCCTGTATGAAACAGGAGGACCAACTGCCGATATCCTTTACGATGCATGCGTTGATTTAGATGATGTGTGGCATCAATTGGAGGTGCTCATTGTGGACGAAGGTTGGTCGGTTCTTGACGAAGAACGATATGGTGTGAGACTCGATGATTCCATGGAAGATTTCTTAAAAGACGTGGTAGCATAAGATGAAATAAGCAAAGGAACTTTAAGTTTCGAGAAGGCCGCGGAGATACGAACTTCGCGGCTTTGTCATTTTACTAGTGATATCAAGTCGCCCACAAGGCGGTTTTTTGATATCATAGATACATGGAACCATTAGCCTCAAAAATACGGCCAAAGAGCTTACAGGAGTTTGTTGGTCAAGAACATCTCGTAGGGGAGGGCAAACCCCTAAATGTTGCAATCTTACAAAAGCATCTGTTCTCCTTTATTTTGTGGGGACCTCCAGGTTCTGGGAAGACAACGCTTGCAAGAATATATGCCAAGAGTTTGGACGCAAAACTGTATGAACTTTCTGCAGTTTCATCTGGGAAAGCAGATATTAAAAAAATTGTAACAGAGGAAGTGGGGGATAGCCCAAAGGTTTTGTTCTTAGATGAAATCCATAGGTTTAATAAAGCACAGCAAGACTTTCTCTTGCCGTATGTTGAATCAGGGGAGTTAACGCTGATTGGAGCTACTACAGAGAACCCAAGTTTTGAGGTGATCTCTCCTTTGCTTTCTCGGTGCCGGGTGTTCGTGCTTAATGAACTTTCCTTAGCTGAGATGGCAAAGGTTATAAAGCAGACAAAAATGAAGCTAGGTAAAAAAGCTTCAGATTGGCTGTGTGCTATGGCAAATGGAGATGCAAGGCAAGCTATCTTAATGCTTGAGAATACAAAAGAGCTCTACGGTAAGATTACTGTAGAAACATTAAAAGATACGCTTCAGGCAAAGTTTTTGCGGTATGATAAAAAGGGAGACGAGCACTACAATACCATCTCTGCTTTTATAAAAAGCATGAGAGCATCTCAAAAAGATGCAGCGCTATACTACTTGGCAAGAATGATTGATGCTGGAGAGGATCCCAAGTTCATAGCGCGAAGAATGGTGATTTTTGCTTCAGAGGATATAGGTCTTGCTCATCCAACAGCGCTTGTTGTTGCAAATGCAGTGTTTCGTGCAGTAGAGGTTATTGGCTTGCCAGAATGTGCTATTAACTTGGCTCATGGAGTTGCGTACTTATGTGACTGCAAGAAGGATAGGTCTGCTTATGAGGCATATTCCCGTGCAGTGGGAGATGTTAAAGAATATGGGAACTTACCCGTTCCTTTAAAGCTTCGCAATGCCTCAACGAAACTTATGGAAGAGCTTGAGTATGGGAAAGGGTATGAAAATTATACAGAAGAAAGCATGTTGCCAGAAGAGCTTAAAGGAAAAAAGTATTTTAAAAAAGTTTAGTCTAGGTAAGGTGTGGATACTTTTATAAGGTCAAGGTAAGATGGAGACAGAGAAAGGTCGGAGTATTTCCTCAATATTTTTCTATGAAACCAATAGGCAAAATCGTTCACTATTACGACAAGGCAGGGGTTGGTATCATTGAGCTTGAAAGCGAACTTACGGTAGGGGACCGCATTCGCATTGAGCGGGGTGAAAACTCCTTTGAGCAAGAGGTTTCCTCTATGCAGGTGGAGTACAAGTCGGTAGAAAAGGCAAAGAAAGGGGATTTTGTAGGTGTGAAGTTAGACGAGAAAGTCAAAGAAGGAGCCCTGGTACTCTTGTTTGAAGAAGGGGAGTAAAAGTTAGACAGTAAAACTTAACTAAGTTAAGTTTAGAGTTTTTTACTATTGCATAATATTATGAATCACTATATCTGCACAGGAACAGACAAAGGGGTAAGTGACACGCCCGGCGTATGCCAGGGTGAAGGTTGCTCAAAAGAAAGGGAACAACTTGAGGCTTGCGACTGCAAAGATGCCAAGCACTATGGCCGTCAGGCCCACGCCAAAGAGGAGTGAAGCTTTTAAGTAAAACTTAGTCTAGTTAATGTGTGGATAACTAAGCTTAGCTTAGGTTGTATAGATAAATCGCCAAAGAGGTAGCTTTTTGCTAAGATACAAAATGATGGAAAAACAAAAAGAAGCAGAGTTTCAAATATCTTTGAAGGTTTTAATGCGCAATGGTAATAAAGTTTTGCTTACAAAAGGCAAGGATGATATTGATTTGCCGGGTGGAAGAATTGATGTAGGAGAGGAAAGCATGCCGTTTGAGGAGGTTATTTTAAGAGAGGTGCGAGAAGAGTTGGGCAAAGATGTGAAATTTCGCCTTGGTTCAATTCTTTTTATGCACCATTTGGGCCATACTAAAGAAAAAGGAGGAATTTTAAACATTGTGTTTGACGCAGAATATATTTCTGGAGATATTAAGCTTTCGCACGAGCATGTAAGCTATGACTGGGTTGATGGGAGAACATATGAGGTGCAAAGAGAAGACTTTTTCCCAGAGGACCAGGAGAAGTATGAAATGTTTAAGAATCATTTTATATCACTTCGCAAAGCATAGCTGTATATTATGAGAATTATTGTAAAAGCAAGGCCTGGAGCAGGCAAGCAGGGGATAGAGAAAATTACTGAAAACTCATATATCGTTTCAGTACAGGAACCCCCCATTAAGGGAAAGGCCAATAAGGCAATTGCTAAAGCCCTTGCTGAGTATTTTGGTAAACCGGTTTCACATGTACGTATTGCTCTGGGGCACGCATCGCGTCAGAAAATCTTTGAAGTACAGGATTAATATTGCGTGGCATTTCACCTCTGTTTGACAGTAGGCGTTATTTGTTATATAAAGTAGCAAGATATTTTGGCTTGGAAGATTGGAGGGAGAATAATGTCTAACAGTCAGATAGATACGGCGATTAAAGTACTGGTTACCATCGCTACCATTTTAGTAATGATTTGGGTTGCAGCAATAGTGGCTGATGGATTGAAGTCGCTCTACCATGTTTTCTTGTAATTTACCACAAAAGAAAACAGAAAAGGGGGGACATGTATCGTAGTCATGCCCTCCTTTTATTTTTGTACCTTATGATAGATAGGGGATGTAAAATAGATAAACAAAGTTGGCCATTGCTTATTTCAAGCTTTGTGCTATCATAGAGTTGTGAGAAACAAGAAGAACAATGACCTGGAAAAGAATCAACTAGGGACTTCCCTTGCAAGCTTCATGGAGTCTTACAATAAGGAAGTGCCCAACAATTTCCCACCTGCCTCAGTTAAAACATTAAAACAATTTCAAGATGCATACCCTTCGTTTTTCAGAAAGGAAGATGAATGGTCTGTTGATAAGCATAGAAAGAAATTCATGGATTGGAGCTTTTCAAATCAAAAAGGCTCATAAAAATATCCGCCCTCAAAGAGGCGGGGATTTTTTATTTAAGATCTCCTCCGCTATGAAATTGACGATGAATATCACGAAGACGTTTATTGGTAACGTGAGTGTAGATTTGAGTAGTTACAATATTTTTGTGTCCAAGAAACTCTTGAATTGCGCGAAGGTCAACTCCTTTTTCAAGTAAATCGGTAGCATAGCTATGGCGCAGGGTATGTGGGGTGGTGAACAGGGGAATCCCGGCTTTTACTGAATATTTTTTAATTATCCTTTCAATGGATCGGGGAGTAAGTCGATTCTCTTGTTGAGCTGGACCTCGGTAATTGAGGAAAAGGGCAGTCTCTTTATCACCTCTAGTTTTTAAATACTTTTTAAGCCACTCCAGCGCTCGAGCTGAAAAGTACACGGTTCTTGGATGCGACCCTTTACCAATAATTCCAAGTTCAAAGTCTTGCTTGTTCCACACGGAGTCAAACTGATCCCTGTTTAACGCTACAAGTTCTGCAACACGAAGTCCGGTGGAAAATAGAGCCTCAATAATTGCTTTGTCACGAAGTCCTGTGGGGTTGGTAGCATCTGGAGCATTCAGTAGTTTCTTTACTTGGTCTAGGTTGAGAAACTTTATTGTTTTCTCCTTTGCAGCGTCCTTTGGGAGCGTAACTTTGTCTGGTGGCAAGGAAGTGATGTCTTTTACCACAAAGTAGCTTAAAAGGGCTCTTAAGGCGATTAAATAGTAGTTCTGGGTCAATTTAGCCAAAGATTTGCCCTTGTCCTGGTGGCGCGATAGATAGAGCCTATAATCCCAGATATCCTGGGAAGACAACTCATGAGGGAGGAGATTTGAGCGATCATGAGAGGAGAGCCAACTCGTGAACTTTTTTAAATAATGAAAGTAATTTTCCTGTGTGCGCGAGGATAATCCACGCTCTACTTCGCAGTAGTCAAGAAAATCTTTTATATGTTCACCTATTGGTTTTTTTGATTTTTGCATGAGGGGAGTGGCTTTGGGTAACTCCGGGAGGATTATAGGCTTATATGTCGCTTAACCTACATTGTGCGACCTTTTCTATAATATAACCATATCCCTCCCCTAGGCCCTCTGTCAAGTATAAGAATGCTTGACAGGTACTTTATATCCTTGCTATATAGGATGCAAGGGATTTCTGGGTGCCACATGGCTTCGTGCTATGTGGTAGAGTCTCAGGAGCCCTAGAAGAATGTCTCAAAGAAAGCGAAGAATCATCGATACGCAACTCCATGATACTTCAATTTCACCATTTGAGAAATTTTCTTCGCTAGGGGTGGGTCTTGTACTCACCCCGTTTTATTTCAGAATGCCTAAAACAGCTTACAAGATGATCGTTAGTTATGCCAACTCCTTGCATAAAGGCATATAGGGTGGTGGGACCTACAAATCGAAATCCCCTAGCCTTCATGTCTTTGGACATTGCCTCTGCCTCTTTTGAAGATACAGGGATATCTCCTATCTTTGTATAGTTAGGCTCCATGGGCTCCCCTTTCGTAAACCTAGCTCCACTTTTTTTCGGAAAGTGGGGCTGGGTGAAGCTCCATAGGTATTTGGCAAATGATCCATATTCTTTTTGCACGCTAAGAATTTCCTGAGCGTTGGTTAT
>JAQBTT010000021.1 GCA_027624865.1 bacterium | reverse complement strand
AGGAAAAAATAGTAACGTAGTGATAAGGGTGGCTAAAACCCCTACGATTACTCCTTGAATAATAAAAGGGCCACGGATAAACCAATTTGAAGCCCCAACCAAGCGCATAACTTCAATTTCATCCCGAGAACCATAAATAGTAAGGCGTATCGTGTTGAATGCAACTAAGACCGCAATAAAACCTGCAAACAGGGTAACTAAAAATACAGCACTTTGAATGCCAGCAATAAGCTTTGAGAGTCTATCAATAACAGGAGCTCGATCAAAATAATCAACATCACTAACAATGAAAGCAAACGGCATGTTTTCTAAAAATTCTGAGATTACAGCATACTGATCAGATGAGAATGCCTTAATGCTTAGTGAAGCAAGCAAAGGATTTTGTCCCACAATTTCCAATGACTCTAAAATGACCTCGTCTTGCTTATGTAGCTTAACAAAGCTTTCCAGCGCCTGCTCTTTTGAGATATACTTTACTTCTTTTACTTCTGGCATAGCTTCAAGCTCCTCTCGTAATTGAGCTATCTCTTCTTGCGTTGCATCATTTTTCAAATACGTACTAATATCCACACTTTCCTTCAAGCTTACTATCATAAACGAAGCTGCTCCTTGCAAGAAAAAGATCATGGTTGCAATGGACATAACAATGACCATAACAAAAAGCGCAGCGGAAGACGAGCTCTTATCCCGAACAAATTTTTCCCACCCAGATCTAAGTCCTCTTTGAAAAGCAATGAACATATTTTAGCGATTTATTATATCATGAACTTCCCTCGTTCTTCATCTCGCATCAATGCTCCTCCCTCAAGAGTCAAAACTCTTTTCCCAAGACGATTAATCACTTCTTTATTGTGCGTAGCTAATATAATGGTAGTCCCCAGTTCATTAATCTTTACTAAAAGACCAATAATATCTCTTGTGTGATACGGATCTAGATTTCCAGTTGGCTCATCTGCGATAATGACATCTGGCCTGTGAATTAACGCTCGCGCTATCGCTACTCTCTGCTTTTCTCCACCAGAAAGTTGAGCTGGATAATGATGCGCTCGATCAAGCAATCCCACAATTTCAAGAACCTCTGAGACATCGCGTACAATATCTTCTTCATTGGCGCCCATAACTTCCATCACATAGGCAACGTTTTCATAGGCGCTTTTATTTTGCAAAAGCTTATAGTCTTGAAACACAGCGCCAACCTTTCGACGAAAATCAGGGAGCAAAGAATCTTTAATCTGATGTATATCCTCTCCCTGAAATAGCACCCTTCCTTCTGATGGAAATTCTTCTCGTAAAAATAGTTCCAGAAGAGTGGACTTCCCAGCTCCTGACTTTCCAATGAGAGATACGAACTCCCCTTGCGTGATTTTAAAAGAAACGTCTTTTAACGCTACGCCACTTGGAGGATAGATTTTACTCACCTTTTCAAATTGTATCATTACGCTGTACCTTTTACTTCGTTTTCAATGAATACATCAATATCCCCATCAAGCACTGCCTCTACATTTTTACTTTCCGTTTGCGTGCGATGATCCTTTACCAGTTGATATGGCTGGAGCACATAAGATCTCACCTGACTCCCCCATTCAATAGCCTTTCTTTCTCCTCTCAATGCATCTTTCTCTTTCTCCTCTTCCTCCTTTTTTCTTTCATACAACTTTGCAGCCAACATTGAAAGGGCCTTGTCCTTGTTTTGCTGCAAGGAGCGTTGCGTCTGAGAAGAAGTAACAATACCTGTTTTAAGATGTGTGATGCGAATTGCAGTCTCCCTTTTATTCACATATTGCCCTCCTGGTCCTGAAGCGCGAAATGTATCTACCCTAATATCATCTGGCAAAATCACAATATCCTTTTCATCTGTAAGCTTTAAAACAGGAAGTACTTCCAAAGAAGCAAAAGATGTGTGCCGAAGCTCCTTTGCAGAGAAAGGGGAGATTCGTACTAAGCGATGCACCCCAGCCTCTCTTTTCAAAAGTCCGTATGCATAGCGTCCTTGCACCTCAAACGTTACTTGCTTAGTGCCGTTTCTTCCATCAGACCCTGCTTCCCCAAAAGAGTGAGCAATCTCTTTTGCATCCCACTCCTTTCTATCTGCATAGCGAGTATACATGCGATAAAGCATAGTTGCCCAGTCCTGAGCATCCTGCCCTCCAGCTCCCGCAGTAATGGTCAAGGTAGCACTACCCTTATCATACCTCCCTGAGAGAAATATTTGAAGCTCTGCTACCAAAAGTGCACCGCTCAATAAATCTATCTGTTGCTTAAGTTCCTCAGTTTCTCCTTCCTTGAGCAATGCACCAAGCTCCTCAACGTCCGCAATTCTCTTTTTTACATCTTTCAGCAAAGCAAGTTCTCTTTTTAGCTCGGCAGCTTCTTTCAACAAACCAGCCCCTCTATCTTGCTCTTCCCAAAGAGAAGGATCTTGCATAAGCTCCTCTATCTTTTGTATTCTGTCTTCCTTACTGCCAAAGTCAAAGACAGTCCTCCAGCGCCTGGAGGCGTTTTTGCAACTCTTGGATTTTTTCTTTAATATCTTCCATATGGAGCCACCTCCCGGAATCGAACCGAGGACCTTCATTTTACGAAAATGCTGCTCTGCCAACTGAGCTAAGGTGGCGTCTTTTGAGCGGCTGATGGGAATCGCCCTGCTTCGCTTTTCAAGCTACGCAGGGCGCCCTACGAAGCTTTAGCGAAGTAGGGCGAACCCACGGAGCGGCAAACGGGAATCGAACCCGTGTGTCTTGCTTGGGAAGCAAACGCACTACCATTGTGCTACTGCCGCATTATAGTGCTTGAAACCCGGTTTCAAGCAACTGGCGTCGGTACAATCAAAAACTGATTATCGCACCCCCCATGTCCATGGATTCCACCACTTTTTTATACTTTGCTCTTTTTGTTCAGGTTCCTCAAATGGGACAATTGTTACCACTTCCTCACCTGGCTTTTGGTATAGCCCCTGTTCTCGCAATACCCTCTCTTGATACTCCTCTGTACTACTTATTTCAAGCTGCTGCTTAAGATTCTCCTCTTGCTGACTTAATTGCGCTATCTCCTCTCTCAGCTCCGCTGCTCTTCCTTCAAGCTCGGCCCTCTTTTGATAAATTCGGACGTTATAGAAAATGAGGAACAGACCCAACAGCGCAATCAATGCAAGGGAAGACCATCCAAAAACCTTCTTTATGGTGGATACCTCTTTCTTTTTGTGAAATCTTGAGATTTTTGCTACCATAGAATAATGAGTTCAAAGAAACATATACGGGTCATCTGGACCATATTCGTGGTCTTTATTGCTGGAAGCTTAATCCTCTCTCTCGTCTTGCCTTTTGGGACTCTGCTATTCTAGCTTAAAGTAACCTCTATTTCAACCAGGTAGTGAAAATTCCACCGAGCTTTGCTCGTATTCATGAAATGAGTGGAATTTCTACTACCTGGTCAACTTCGAAACAGCTCCAAAAATACCTTGGAAGGAATGTTAATTTTACCTTTTGCTTTCAATTCCTTTTTCCCTTTCTTTTGCTTTTCCAATAACTTTTTCTTACGAGTTACATCCCCGCCATAGAGAGCACCAGTAACATCTCTCCTTTGGGCTTTTAATGTTTCTCGCGCAAGGATTCTTCCCTCGCAAGCCGCTTGCAAGGAAACTTCAAAAAGCTGTGGGGGCAAAGTCTTTTTTAATTTTTCCACAATAGCTTTCCCTTCCTTATACGTATCCTTTCTTGGAATAATAACAGATAATGCATCTTGGTTTTCTCCTGCGGTCCATATTTCAAGCTTCACTAAATCAGCTGGGCGTAACTCTATAATCTCATAATCCATAGAAGCCATACCCTGACTGACGCTCTTTAATTTATCATACAAATCAGCTATCACCTGGCGCAAGGGAACCTCAAAAGTAGCAAGAAGACGCTCCTCTCCCAAGTCCACAACCCCAATTGAGAATCCTCCCAGCGTCATAAGCAATTGTGTGACCTGCGGAAAAAAATTTCGAGGAACAATCACTTCAAGCTTTACCCAGGGCTCCTTTACCAAAAGAATCTTTTCTCCATCTGGCCAATCAGTAGAAGTTTTCACAGAAAGATCCATCCTTTTCTCTGTGGTGACCTGAAACTCTACAGAAGGACGAGAAATAACAATTTCAATTGCAAACTCTCGCTGAATTCGCTCTGCTATAATCTCAGAATGCAGTACTCCCAAAAACCCACAACGAAATCCTCTCCCTAATGCTTCCTTACTCTCTGGCTCAAAAGAGAAGGAGGGGTCATTGAGTTTTAATTGAAGCAGGGCAGATTTTAAAGCATCAAAATCATCTACATCTTGTGGATAGAGACTCACATACACCATGGGTTTTGGATTTTCATACCCAGGCAATGGTACTATATTTTGTGATTTGTAATTTGTGATTTGTAATTTTGTTGTGATGGTATCTCCAATATGCACAAGCTCTGTCTCCTTTATCCCTGCTACGATATATCCAATCTCCCCTGTCTTTAAAATATTTGTAGGGTGCTCGCTTGGCAGAAAATACCCTACCTCTTTTACTGTTCCGTCTGCCTTTGTTGCAAAGAAAGACACTTTATCATTTGCTGTGATTTGTCCATCGTAAACACGAACATACGTTACAATCCCACGAAAAGAATCATACAAAGAATCAAAGATAAGAGCTCGCAAAGGAGCTTCCTTTGAGCCTTTTGGAGCTGGGACTTTTTCGATAATAAAGCCTAAAAGTTCCTTCACTCCAGTTCCATCTTTTGCCGAAATATGAAGAATTTCATTTTCTTGAACCTTCAGTAGCGTTGCGACTTCTTTTGTGACATCCTCGGTCCTTGCCAATGGAGAGTCAATCTTATTTACCACAGGAATAATCACTAAATTCTGCTTGCGTGCAAGATTAAGATTCGCTAAGGTTTGAGCTTGCACTCCTTTTGTTGCATCCACCAGGAGAACTGCTCCCTCTACCGCAGCTAACGCACGCGAAACCTCATAGGTGAAATCAACGTGCCCTGGAGTATCAATCAAATTGAGGACATATTCCTCAATTTGATCAGATACTCCCGCAGATTCTCGCGGACTTAACGCAGACAACGCGGAACTACCACGAGCAGTATCGTATACAATTCGCTTGATTTCCAAATCTTTTGAACCGAAATTTACCAGCAAGGCGAGTTTATAATCACACCCTTTCAAGTATGACCAAACCTGTTCTGTTTGAGACCTTCCAATCTCTGGTAGCGCTTTTAGTTCAATCAAGATTTTATTCTCAACGATAAAGTCAGGCTGGTACGTGCCGATCGACTGCCCATCATATTTGATGGTTATATTTTTTCTGCTTTCAAACGATAAACCTGCGTTCTTAAACTCTATCTCAAGCGCGTTGTGGTACACTTGTTCCTTATGTCCCAAACCAATTTTTTTTCGTACTTGAAAAAGTATACCGCGAATCTTATACGTCAAATCTTCATGGAGTAACCCAGTTTCTGCGGCCTTCCGCGTAGAGTCCGCTTTTCCCCCGCGGTGAGGATGCCACAGCATCCTCACAGGCTGCATCTTAATTGTAATCCCCTTTTCGCGCTCCAAATCCATTTGGTCCAGCACTTGATCTTTCATCTTTCTTTTTTCGATAGTTTGAGTGATCTCTAAAAACCGGTCAGCCAACGTAGACTTCCCATGGTCAATGTGAGCGATAATAACAAAGTTGCGAATATTTTTTAATTCTTCCATGCTTTATTTCTTCTTTCTTACAAATGGCAAAAGATGCAGCTCCTCAACTTTTAAAAGCTTTAACAAGAAAAGATATACTGCAAGTCCAACCGTAACTACAATGATAGCTTGAAAGAATACATGCCAAAAGGTATCTAACGGGAACAAAATCACTGCTCCCTGCAAGGCAAAGAAAGACGCAATTCCCATAACAATTCCAGATCCCCCTATTTTATTTAGTGGTCCTGAAACTATTTTCATATTTACCCCGAGTTTGAATTTCAAGAACAATCCAAGTAGAAATCCTTGAAGGCCAACTGACGCAGAAACCGCCAGAGGAAGAGCAATCACCCGTATATCTTCAAGGTCTGCAATGTTAAAGAACGAAACAAGAAAACTATGAATAAAGTTAGGAAAGGAAAGGAACCATAACAAAGCAAGAGATACTGCAACGTTTACTCCCATGGCTACAATACCAAGAATTGTAGGTGTCTTTGTGTCTTTTAAGGCATAGAACGCGCGGGCAAATAATGGAACCAAGGACTGAAAAAACACACCCATGGCAAACGCTCCAAACACCGCCGCAATCAATGTAATGTCTGAAGATCCAAACTCCCCTGTTCCGTAGATAAGTTGAATAATATGGGAACGCAAAAGAAACATAAAACTTGAAATGGGTATGATAAAAAAGAAAACAGAGCGCACAGCTGCTAAAAGCTGCTCTTGAAAACCTTCTTCATCCCGCTTTGCTGCAGCTCGGGCAAGCAGTGGAAAGGCCGCAGTTGCAAAAGAAATTCCAATAACCCCAATGGGAAGAAAATATACATTGTTTGCAAAGTTTAAGACCGCGACAGAACCTATCGCCAAAGTAGAGGCTATTGCGGTTATTACCACAAGATTCATATGAAATGTGGCAGCTCCCACAATACGCGGAGCAACCAGACGCACCATCTGAAAAATGGAGTTATGAGAAAAAGAAACCACCTTTTTAAAAGAGAACCCAGACTGAAAAGCAGGATACACCTGAATTAAAATATGCAGCAAGGCTCCCAATACCACTCCCCATGCCAATCCTATTAATCCCATGGCAGGAGCAAGAAAGAGAATACCAACAATAATACCAACATTATACAGTATGGGAGCTAAAGAATAGACTAGAAACTTGCCAAAATACTGGAGCATGCCAGAAAACACTGCGGACAAACCCAAAAGTATGGGGGACAACAGCATAAGACGAGCTAATGGAACCGTGGCCTCCTTTGCCTCTTGCGTGAATCCCGGGGCCACAAACTGAATTAAGAAAGGCATAAATATAAACAAAATCAAAGCAAACCCCGCAAGCAAGATAAGGAGTATGTTTAAAAGATTGGCCACCATTGAAAATGCTTCCTCCTTGCTCTTTTCAAAATATTCGGAAAAAATAGGGAGAAATACCGCAGTAAATCCTCCCATAATTAAAATACCAAAAACAAAGTCAGGGATACGAAAGGCGGCAAAATAAATATCCATTTCCTCACCAGTTCCAAACCTGGAATAAAGCAATTTTTCTCTGAATAATCCCAAGAGACGAGAAACTAGCGTAGAACCCGCTAAAAGAAGGGCTGCGGCTCCCATAGTTTTGCTTTGAATACTGAGAAGTTTTGCAATCATAAAAATTTTCTCTGAAATTTTCAATTTCCCCTATATTACCTTAAAAACTATGGAAAAACCACCTCTTAAGCGCCACACCCAAGTTGCTTGAAACCCGGGTTTCAAGCAACTAACAATCGAAAAAACCGCCTTACAAAGGCGATTTTTTCGTTGTCTGCATTAACAGTAGAAAAACCACCCCTTAAAAAGTGGTGGTTTTTCTCTGTTTGCATCAACAGTCAAAAAAACCACTCCAAAAGAGTGGTGGTTTTTCTCTGTCTGCATCAACAGTCAAAAAAACCACTCCAAAAGAGTGGTGGTTTTTCTCTGTCTGCATCAACAGTCAAAAAAACCACTCCAAAAGAGTGATTTTTTTGCTGTCCAAGAAAACAGTAAGCCGAATTCTGTCCCCCGCACATAACAAGTTATGTGCGGGGTGGCAATCATCTATCTGTCCCGTAAATTACTCTACAGGATCAAGCGAACTACCTTGCCAAAAGTTCCACATGAAACGCAGATCTTTTGGTTTGTTCTTGCACTCAGGCAGGATTTAGCCGTTTCAACAAAACCTTTGGTTTTGTTGTCCTTCCGTAGCTCAAAGAGCGAAGGGGGACACCAACCGTATAGTTTTACTCGCCCCACTACGCCCTTACGGGCTTCGCGGGGCGTCTTTCAGCTTTCGCTT
>JAQBTT010000002.1 GCA_027624865.1 bacterium | reverse complement strand
TACGCATCAAGCGTTGCAGGCGGGCGAAACAAATCATAAAATCAAAAATCCAAAACCACTGGTTATTTTTAGTGTTTGTGATAAAGTAAGATGTATGGAGTTTATCTTTCTCATTGCCATTTTAATATTCTCTGTGGTAATTCACGAGGTTTCACATGGAATAGTTGCAAATGCACAAGGCGACCCTACGGCAAAGAATGCAGGGAGGTTAACTATTAACCCCATTCCACATATTGACCCCATAGGGTCAATTATTTTGCCAGCTATTATGGTTTTAGTTGGAGGCTTTGTTATTGGGTGGGCAAAACCAGTCCCTGTAAATCCGCTTAACTTTAAAGACCATAAATTCGGATCTTTAAAAGTAGGGTTTGCTGGTCCTGCTTCCAATCTTGCGATCGCACTTGTCTTTGGGTTGGCACTTCGCTTCTTGCCCCTTATGGAATTAAATCCGGCATTTGCTGCCATTGTAAGCAGTATTGTAATAATCAATCTTATGCTTGCCGCATTGAATCTTTTGCCTATTCCTCCACTCGATGGGTCCCATATTTTATTTGCATTTTTGCCAAGATCACTTGCGTACGTGCAGGAAGGACTTAGTAGGTATGGAATATTTATTCTTTTGTTCATTGTCTTTTTCACAGGGATACTCGGGGTAATCGTGAACGTGCTATTTATCCTTCTTATGGGAAAGCCAATGAATGCTTTCCCGAACCTATTTTAAGTTTACAACTGCGTCAACCTCTGATTTGGTAAAAGAGATACGTAGTTTTATTGACAAATTGCAAGAATTTTGATAAGCTTTTGTGTGAAATTGTTTATATGCCCCGTAGTAGAATTTTCAGAAGATTTCTTTATCTTTTGGAGATTATGGGGCTAGAATAGTAAGCAACAAATACCAATGATGCTAAACGCACAACAATTACGAAATCTTAAAAGATAACTGGAAGTTTCACTACAGGATATGCCTACTATTCATCAATTAATAAAAAACCCTCGAAAGAAAGCAAAAGGGAAGGATAAAACTCCTGCGTTGACTTTTGGGTTTAATACAAAAAAGAATCAGCCCGTACGGTACCCCGCTCCCTTCAAGAGGGGAGTTTGCTTGCGGGTTTTTACCACTACGCCCAAAAAGCCAAACTCTGCATTACGTAAAGTAGCAAGAATACGTCTTTCAAATGGAATGGAGGTTACTGCTTATATTCCTGGAATGGGGCATAACTTGCAGGAGCACTCCGTAGTTTTGCTCAGAGGAGGAAGAGTAAAAGACTTGCCTGGAGTCAGATATCACATTGTTCGAGGCGTGTTGGACGCTTCGGGAGTGGAAGGAAGAAAGCAGGTTCGAAGTAAGTACGGAACCAAACGACAGAAGTCCTAAGTATAAATTTTAAATGATAAATTTCAAATTCAAAAACAATTTCAAATATTCAATTTTAAAATTAGAAATTAGTGAATTGTTTTTAAATTAAAAATTTGAAATTAGAAATTTCTTTTACGCAATAAAAGTTATATGCCTCGATACAAAATACAAAAAAGAATTCCTCATCCTGACTTGGTTCACAATAATGTGCAGATTGCTAAGTTTATCAATCATATTATGACTGAGGGGAAAAAGTCTGCCGCACGAAAGATTGTGTATGGTGCTTTGGAAATTATTAAAGACAAAACCAAGAAAGATCCTATCGAGGTATTCCAGAAGGCTTTAGAAAATGTTGCTCCATTGCTTGAGGTGCGCTCCAAAAGAGTTGGAGGCGCTACCTATCAGGTTCCTGTACAGGTAAAGGACCACCGCAAAGAGTCTTTGGCTACTCGTTGGATTATTAATGCAGCACGAGGAAAGAAAGGAAAGCCAATGCGTGAAAAACTTGCCGAGGAACTTATGGCAGCATATAAGAGTGAAGGAACTGCCTTTAAGAAAAAAGAAGATACTCATCGCATGGCAGAGGCGAACCGAGCATTCGCGCATTTCGCATGGTGAGGGATGGAGATGATGCTTGGATGCTGTTTTCTTGAGAACCGCTCCTCAATTCGCCAGCGCAAATTGGGAGCTGCACCCTCGGAAGTTTTCTCCTCGGCAAGCTCGGAGACCATGCCAAATCGCCTGCGCGAGCTTGTTAAAAATTCATTGCCTCGCCTCCTACAACCTACAACCTACAACCTAATTCCTAATTCCTATATGCCAAGACAATATCCTATAGAGCAAATCCGTGATATTGGGATTATCGCCCATATCGACGCGTCGCTCGTCCCTCGCTCCTTAAAACCCCTCGGTTTTAATATTTCCGCCACGGGAGAGAATACTTCTCTCCCGACCCCTCTCTTACATCAACATTCGCAAGTATTTAATACTCATAACTAATATGCCACGCGTATATCCAATTGAAAAAATAAGAGATATCGGTATTATTGCTCATATTGATGCTGGTAAGACGACTACTACCGAGCGTATTTTGTTTTATACAGGTATTTCACACAAAATAGGGGAGGTGCATGAAGGCGCCGCTGTTATGGACTGGATGGCTCAAGAACGAGAGCGAGGTATTACCATTACCTCAGCTGCTACTACATGCTTTTGGTTGCCAACTTACGTTGGCACGCAGAAAAACGCAGACCAGGACGCAGAAAAACGCAGAAAAGAACACGAATATCGTATTAATATTATTGATACCCCAGGGCATATTGATTTTACCGTAGAGGTACAACGCTCACTTCGAGTATTGGATGGAGCTGTAGTGCTTTTTGATGGGGTAGCGGGAGTGGAACCCCAGTCAGAAACCGTATGGCGTCAGGCTGATAAGTTTGAAGTTCCCCGCATCTGCTTTATCAACAAGTTGGATCGTATGGGAGCTTCCTTTGAAAAGAGCTTTGCTTCCATTGGAGAGAAACTTACCAAAAATGCTGTTGCAGTGCAATTTCCCAATGGAGAGGAAGATAAGTTCACCAAGTGCATAGATCTCATCAAAATGAAGGCTTACTCTTTTGATGGAGTCTTTGGAGAAACAATTGTAGAAGAAGAGATTCCAGCGGACCTTACAGAAAAAGCAAAGGAATGGCGAGAGAAGCTCATGGAGAAGGTAGCTGGGGAAAATGAGAACTTAATGAATAAATATATTGCAGGTGAGGAAATCCCAGCAGACGAGATTAAAAAGGTATTGCGAGAAGCAACGCTGGCAAACAAGTTGGTCCCTGTCTTTGTAGGTTCTTCTTTAAAAAACAAAGGAGTCCAACTTATGCTAGATGGAGTAGTAGATTACCTTCCTTCTCCCGTAGATGTTCCACCCATTAAGGGAATTAATCCAAAATCTGGTGAGGAGATTGAGCGCCATGCTGCGGATGATGAACCCTTTTCCTCTCTTGCTTTTAAGGTTGCAACTGATCCTTTTGTAGGTGCCTTAACATACTTTCGAGTGTACTCTGGAACGTTAAAAAAGGGTTCATACGTACTAAACGTTACCACTGGAGAGAAAGAGAGAATTGCTCGAATCTTAAGAATGCATGCAAACGAGAGAGAAGATGTAGATGAACTCTTTGCAGGAGATATTGCTGCCACTGTGGGCCTTAAAAACACCACTACAGGGCATACGTTGGCTGATGAGGGCAGTCCCATTTTACTTGAGCAAATTAGCTTCCCTGAGCCTGTTATCTCAGTTCGCATAGAACCTGCAACAAAAGTTGACCAAGAGAAGATGGGAATGGCGCTTAAACGTTTGTCGGATGAGGATCCAACATTGCGAGTTTCCTCTGACCAGGAAACCGGAGATACTATTATCTCTGGGATGGGGGAGCTGCACTTGGAAATTATCGTAGATAGAATGAAGCGGGAGTTTGATGTTACAGCAAACGTTGGGAGACCTCAGGTGGCATACAAAGAGACGATTAAGACAGATGGTCAAGCTGAGGAAAAGTACATACGTCAGTCAGGAGGTCGTGGTCAGTATGGACACGTTCTCTTGCGCGTTGCTCCAAAGGAGAGAGGGGAAGGATTTGAGTATGTAAATGAAATTAAAGGTGGTTCAATTCCTCACGAATATATTCCAGCTGTAGAAAAGGGGATTAAGGAAGCAATGGATAAGGGAGTGGTAGCTGGGTACCCCATGATTGATATTAAGGCAACGCTATATGATGGTTCCTTTCACGAAGTAGACTCCTCTGAATTTGCGTTTAAGATTGCAGCCTCCATTGCCTTTCAATCAGCAGCAAAGAAAGCAGGAGCAATGCTCCTTGAACCTGTGATGAGTCTTGAGGTAGTGATTCCTCCTGATTTTCTTGGAGATGTTATTGGAGATTTATCATCGCGAAGAGGCAAGATTGATGAAACGTTTGATAGGGTAAACTTGAAGGTAGTGAATGTAAAGATTCCATTAGCTGAGATGTTTGGGTATGCGACCAACCTAAGGTCCTTGACTGAAGGGCGCGGAACCTTTACTATGGAGTTCGATACCTACGAGGAGGTACCAGTAAATATTGCGCAAGAGATAATAGACGGTAAGAGGAGATAAAACCCGAAGCACGAAATCCGAAACAAATCCCAATGACTAAAACCCAAAATATAAAAAGCTTTCAACTTGGAACATTAGAATTTTTGTATTTGTTTCTAATTTCGATATTCGATATTCGAATTTCTTTTAAGAAGTAAAAGCCTATGGATCTTGAAGATTTAAAGAGGATACTGCGAAAGGATAAAGGGAAGATTATCATTGTTGAGAATGGAGAGCCGGTGATGATCATTGCTCCGTATGTGGATGATAGGGAGATTGAGAATGGAGATAAAGAGGAGGCCGAGCCTTTTTATCAAGAGGAAGATGTAGAGCGAGGTGCTGGGGAGTTGACAATTGACGATTTACCTCTATGATACGTAAGAACTAAGTAATACTAATAAAAGCTAATAGAAAAAACTTATGGCAGAAAAATTTGAGCGAACAAAGCCCCACGTTAATATCGGAACTATTGGTCACGTTGATCACGGGAAGACAACATTGTCTGCAGATATTTTGCATTCATTAAAGTTGGCAGGAAAGAGGGTTACAGAGAAATCCATTGATCAGATTGATGCTGCTCCAGAAGAAAAGCAAAGAGGAATCACCATTAACATTGCTCACTTGGAGTATGAAACTGATGCACGTCACTACGCGCATATTGATGCTCCTGGTCACGCAGACTACATTAAAAACATGATCACAGGTGCCGCTCAAATGGACGGAGCCATTTTGGTGGTTTCTGCTCCAGACGGACCTATGCCTCAAACCAGAGAGCATATTCTTTTGGCGCGTCAGGTTGGAATCCCATCTATCATTGTATTTCTAAACAAAATTGACATGGTAGACGATCCTGAAATTGCAGACTTGGTAGAGTCTGAAGTACGAGAGCTTTTAAACAAATATCAATTCCCTGGAGATACTACTCCTGTAATTCGAGGCTCTGCCTTAAAGGCATTGGCAGCAACTTCCGTTGACGACGAAGCGGTAAAGCCTATCTTGGAACTTATGGCTAAGGTAGACGAATACATTCCAGAACCCGTTCGTGAGATAGACAAGCCTTTCCTTATGGCTGTTGAAGATGTCTTCTCCATTGAAGGAAGAGGAACGGTAGCTACCGGAAGAATTGAGAGAGGTATTGTAAACTCAAACGAAGAAATTGAAATAATTGGTATTAAGCCAACGAGCAAGACCGTTGTTGTCTCAGTTGAGATGTTTAACAAGTCTTTGGACGAGGGACGAGCGGGAGACAACGTTGGTATTCTCTTGCGTGGTACAAAGAAAGACGACATTGAGAGAGGGCAGATTTTGGCAAAGCCAGGGTCTGTAACTCCTCACACCGAGTTTCAAGCAGAGGTATACATTTTGGCAAAAGAGGAAGGTGGAAGACACACCCCATTCTTTAAAGGATACAAGCCACAGTTTTATTTTAGAACCACGGACGTAACCGGTGACGTTGAACTTGCAGAGGGAGTTGAAATGGTAATGCCAGGAGACACCGTAAACTTTAAGGTAAAGCTTCTGGTGCCTATTGCAATGGAAGAGAATCAAAGATTCGCTATTCGTGAAGGTGGAAAGACCGTAGGAGCCGGAGTTGTAAGTAAGATTATTGCGTAATTCTTTATCTCGCTTAGCCTGTACCTTTTATGCCCGCTACAAAACAAAAAACAGAAAAGACAGCTCCCTTGCAGCAAAAGTTGAGGATTAAAATCTCAGCTTACGACCACAAAGTCATAGATGCTTCTTCAAAGCAGATTATTGATACTGTTTTAAGATATGGATGTGAGGCTGTAGGTCCTGTTCCTTTGCCAACGGCTATTAAAAAGTACACGGTAAACCGTTCTTCCTTTGTGCATAAGGATGCACGAGAACAGTACGAGATGCGAACACATAAGAGAATCATTGATATTCTCGCTCCAAATCCTAAGGTGATTGAAGCTCTAACGAACCTCAATCTTCCAGCCGGAGTTGATATAGAGATAAAGATGTAGAACTAAGCTAAGCTTAGTTTGAAAGAACTGCCCCTTTCGGGGCGGTTTTTTGGTAGCGTAGCCTTCATTGAATTACAAGAGAGAATAGGTATAATGGCAAGACACGATAGTGATCCTATGATTGGGAAGGGAGTTATCATGAATGATAATCCAGTAAAGCTCGCTGTACCGCTGTACTTTGTCGCACATCTTTTTTTCGACGTCTTCTCGAGAGAACTTTTAGGAGTTCTTGGTGGGGTGGTGCTAGGCATGCTTGTCATGCTTGCCCTATGTCTTCTTTCTGAATCTGTTAGAGGGGACAGCATCGGTGTTGGCGTACTCATTGGTGGACTCGCTGGACTACTGTTTGGTTCCATCACCCACCGAATAGTAGCCAAGAAGGGTTGGCCGTAGTTTGTGAATCTTTACAGTTGACGAGATGAGAAACGAAGAATCAAGAGCCCGAGTAGCAATGGCAACTCGGGCTTTCTTTTGCATAAAAGAAGGAAATTTCCTCATTTTTTCCTTTATACTCATCCACTCAAAAGTTCTTAGTACGTTCTGCAAGGGGAGCAACATTGGGCGGCCGAGAACAGTTCTCGGCCGCCCTCTGGATAGGCGAACGCGTACTGGGCTGGGCTAAGACAGTCTTAGCCCAGCCCAGCATTGCAGAAAGCTAAACCGAATTTAGTTATTCAAACTTAGTCAGGCTAAGTTATCCCCACCTTGCTCGGAGCAAGTTTTACAGAATCGCCATGTGGGCGGGTTTTTGGTTTAGCTGTGTTGACTATAGCGGTGAAGTTGCGTAATCTGGGTGAAAGCGTTTTACCACACGAATAGAAAGCAGGGGAGGGATACTATGTTGACCATGTTGACCATCCAGCTTCAGGAAATAACAAGTGAGCCAGAGATATGGCTCTTTCCAGAAAACGACGGTTTTCTTTGGATAGTTCGCATTCCCGGCCTTGAGTTTGGACTTTGGGGTGCAGATTCCTATATCTTTTGTACTTCTTCCAGGGCTCTTCGTAGAACACTTTTGCGCGCGGTACAAGGAGCAAAGGCATGGGGTTCTGTTTTGGAGGCTCCAAAGCTTCAACGAGTGTTTGTTCCGGCCAGCCCGCCAATAGTCGTTGAGGCGCTTCATAACAGCTTGGGCAATCCCGTTCTTTTGACTGCATGAGATATGCGTTTCAAAAAGCCTCGCACACGGCAATAATCCTGTGCGAGGCTTTCTTTTTTTGTTTTTAATCCTCCTAAACCTAGTTAAGCTTAGCGAAGCTTGGGCGGCCGAGAACAGTTCTCGGCCGCGCTCTAGTTAAGATATTAACAGATACCTCTGGTACTTTTTATCTTGTACCAATACCACACCATACCATGGTGTGGTATTGATATATGGGTACTAAGAGAGAATTGCCATTTAGGTGATTTTTTAATAAAGTTGATTTCTTAGATGAGAGTGGTATGAATAGATTAGACTTGGTAGCTTGGAGGTAGGATGAAGATGCCTGAGGTAAGAGTTTGCGGGCAATGCGCGCAGCCAACTGGAGGAATGGAATGGTCTTGCCCAGTTGGTGGTGGGTGTGGCCTGTCTCTCTGTGGCACCTGTAGCGAGCCTGACGTGCATCTTTGCCCTGATGGAAGTTGTCCTAAATGGTGGGGGCGGGGACTTACAGAAGGGGAACGGAAGGAGCGGATGCAAGAGGCTGCTCAAGAAAGTGCATAAGATGCCCCATAGCTTAAGAGAGAACAAAGCCCCGTGAAGAAAAACGGGGCTTTTCATTTGAACTCATCTCGTACATCATCTTGCTTATTATTTTAAAGATGGTATAGGGAAAGCGGGACTGGGCGACATGACTCGTCCAGGAGGGGCATGCGCTTTGTTGAGCTACCGCTCCAAGCCTTCCTCCTCTTCCCCAACCCTTTTTGTTATTGACATTCTTTTGTCATTGATATATACTCTATTTTGTGAACACTAAGCTAGCCTTGTGAGCAGTGAGGGTTTAACCGAAAGCTTTTTTGAGCACCGGGTTAGGTCCGGTGTTTTGTTGTAAAGATATAAACCATTTATGAAAAGCATACTAGGAAGAAAATTGGGTATGACCCAGATATTTAAAGAAGATAAAGTCATTCCTGTGACCGTTATTGAAGCTGGGCCTATTTCTGTTTTGCGAAAGCTCACTATGGAAGTTAATGGGTATGAGGCAATTCAGGTTGGATTTGAGCCAAAGAAGAAAAAAGGGTTTAAAGCAATAAAAGAGATTAAGGGAACTGCTTTGGAGGTTGGAGATGAGGCGACTATTTCTATATTTGAGGAAGGGGATAGCGTAAAAGTATCTGGTATTTCCAAAGGGAAGGGATTTCAAGGAGGTGTAAAACGACACGGAATGCACGGAAAGAGCGCTTCACATGGTGTAAAGCACGAACATCGAACCATTGGATCTGTTGGGAGTAGGTATCCACAGCGAGTTATTAAAGGAAGACGTATGCCTGGAAGAATGGGAGGAGATAGGATTGCAGTGAAAAACCTTAAAATAGTGCAAATTGATATTGAAAGCAATACACTCTCAGTAAAAGGAGCTGTACCTGGTCGTCCAGGCACGCTCCTTTTTATTGAAGGAAAAGTATGAAACAAGCAGTTATCAACATAAAAGGAGAGAAAGTTGAGGAGTTGGAGCTTGCAAAGAAGATTTTTGATGTTGCACGAAATGATGATTTGCTGCAGCAGGTTACAGTTATTCAGATGGGGAACCAACGACAGGTATCAGCAAAAGTAAAGGACCGAAGTGAAGTGAGTGGAGGTGGAAAGAAGCCTTGGCGTCAAAAGGGCACAGGACGAGCTCGTCATGGCTCTATCCGCTCTCCTATTTGGAGTGGAGGTGGAGTTACTCACGGACCAACAGCAGAGCGAAACTACAAGCGAAAATTGAACGTGAAAATGAGAAGAAAGGCCTTATTTACTGTTTTGTCTGAGAAACTCCGACAAAAGCAGGTCATTGTTTTGGATTCCCTAAATATAGAGAAGGCAAAGACAAAGGACTTAGTTGCAATACTCAATGGACTTCCTTTTGAGAAAAAGAGCACATTGCTTGTATTGCCTACAATGGACGAAAAGATTATTCGCGCGGCACAAAACATTCCTTATGTACAAACCGTGCAGGCAAGAGAATTGAGCGCATTGTTGCTCACCCAAATTACCTACATTGTTTTGCCAAAAGAATCTTTAAAAGTAATTGAGGAAACATTTTTGAGCTAACATGGCGTTTAATCTTTTTAAAAAGGGAACAAAAGAGAAAACTGCGCTGCGAACTGCGCGCCCTTTGGTTGAGAAAAAAGAAACATCAAAGAAAAAAGATGAAGTAGTAAAGAAAGCGGCCCCAGCAGTAAAGAGTAAAGGGAAGAAGATGACTCCTGCTCTTTCATCTGTACTGCAGAGTCCACATATTACAGAGAAAGCATCTTGGCTAGCTGAGCAAAAGCAGTACGTGTTTCGTGTCCACCCTACAGCAACAAAGGGAGCTGTGAAGCAATCTGTTGAGGCTCTGTATGGAGTTGGCGTAAAAGGGGTCCGTCTGACAATAAAGCCAGCGCGCAAGATTGGTGCTGGAAAGAGAGCAGTGGTAAAGCCAGGAATGAAAAAGGCTATCGTTCATTTACAAGAGGGACAAACCCTTGATATTATTTCAAGATAATTACATGAAAATAATTTCAAAGAAAAAGCCTGAAAAAGCATTGCTTTCCCGATTGAAGACAAAATCAGGGAGAAACAATACGGGGCGCATCACCATTCGTCACCGTGGAGGTGGAGCAAGGAAAATGTATCGTGCAGTTGATTTTGGGCAATTGCATATTAATATGCCAGGAAAAGTACTTGCTATTGAGTATGATCCTAACCGAACTTCACTTCTTGCATTGGTGCAATATGAGAATGAAGAGAAAGCATATGTTCTTGCCCCCTATGACTTAAAGGTAGGGGAGGAGATTATAACAAAGGAAAAAGCTGAGGTAAAAAATGGGAACAGAATGCGCCTTGCAAATATTCCTACAGGAACTGTTGTATATAATATTGAAGTTGCGCCGGACCGAGGAGGAAAGCTTGTACGCGGAGCGGGAGCCTCAGCTCAAATATTGGCTCACGATGCAGGGTACACACAGGTGCAAATGCCTTCTGGTGAAGCACGAAAGATTTCTTCAAAGAGCTATGCATCAGTAGGATCAATCTCTAACCCAGAACATAGGTACAAGGTGCTGAAAAAAGCTGGAACCCGTCGCAAAATGGGGTGGCGTCCTACGGTTCGAGGAACCGTGATGAACCCAGTGGATCACCCACATGGAGGTGGTGAAGGAAGAACCGGAAGGGGAATGAAGTATCCAAAGACCCCTTGGGGAAAACATGCGTTGGGAGTAAAAACAAGAAAGAAGAAATGGTCCGACAAGCTTATTGTATCTCGTAGAAAAAAGAAAAAGAAGAAATAAGAATGGCACGAAGTTTAAAAAAAGGCCCATATATTGATGAGCATTTGATAGCTCAGTTCAAGGACATAAAGCAGGGGGACTCCACTGTTATTAAGACTTGGTCAAGAAGAGCTACGATTACCCCTGAAATGGTTGGGTTTACCTTTGGAGTACATAATGGAAAGGACTTTGTGCCTGTGCGAGTGGTAGAGGAAATGGTAGGACATAAGTTAGGAGAATTTTCCGCAACAACAAAGTTTGTAAGACACGGGGGAAAGATACAAAAGGAGGCAGAACAAAAGTCAAAGGCAGGACTTGTCCCGGCTCCTGCAGCAAAGAAGTAATACTATGAAAGCAACAGCAACATTGAGATATTTAAGAATTGCGCCTCGTAAGGTTCGCATGTCAGTGGATCTTGTTCGTGGAAAGAAGGTTGTGGAAGCACAGTCCTTACTTCAATTTGCTGCAAAACATTCAGCATTGCCGGTGTTAAAAACATTAAACTCAGCTGTTGCTTCCGCAGTGCATAACTTCCAAGCAAAAGCAGCTAATCTATACATCTCACATATTGCTGTGAATGAAGGACCAAAGTTAAAAAGATTTCGTCCAAGAGCTCGTGGGCAAGCATTTGAGATTCAAAAGAAGACTTCCCATATCACTATTGTTGTAGATGAAATTGAAGGAACAGAAGCGGTAAAGCCAAAGAAAGGAGAAGCTATGAACGCACAAAAAGAGATTATTGAGGCGACAAGCACAAAGAAGGAGGTTCCAAAAACTTACGCAAAGGAGAAGCAGTCCATTGCTCCACGACAAAAAGAACCAAAGGGAGCAGCAAGATTCTTTAGAAGAAAGGCTATTTAAGTAGCGCAGAAGCGCTACGAAACCCCGCCCTCTATGCTGTATGTTTGAAGACGCTATATTGAAAGAAATCTTGCCCTGTGAGTCTTCAACAACAGTACATAGAGCCTAGAGGGCGGGGTGCTCAATAAATAAATTTATTTTCGCATGTCACATAAAGTACACCCAAAAATATTTCGTATTCGTGAAACCAAAGATTGGCTTTCTCGTTGGGTTGAGAAGAAAGCATACGCAAAGACTTTGGAAGAGGATTTTCGTATCCGAGAATTTTTGGAAGCAAGACTAAAGGAAGCTTCACTGGAAGCCATTGAGATTGAACGATTTGCTGGACGCCTCACCGTTATCATAAGCTCTGGAAGACCAGGACTAATTATTGGAAGAGGGGGTTCTGGAATTGAAATTGTAAAGAAGGCACTGCAAAAGTTTGTTTTGGCAAAAGATGTTCGTTTGGAGATTCGAGAGATCAAGAATCCTTTTGAGTCAGCAACATTAGTGGCGCAAAACATTGCCCAGCAGTTGGAAAAGAGAATGCCACATCGCCGTGTGATGAAGCAGATGATGCAGAAAGTTTCATCCACCAAAGGCATTGAAGGAGTGAAATTTGCGATTGCAGGACGTTTGGGTGGAGCGGATATTGCCAGAAGAGAAGTGTTGAAAGAGGGACGTTTGCCATTGCAAACACAACGCGCAATTATTGATTATGCTCTTGTTGAGGCAAGAACCACCTATGGCGCTGTTGGAGTGAAGGTGTGGTTGTATAAAGGGGAAGTATTTGAGTAGCGCAGAAGCGCTACGAAACCCCGCCCTCTAAGCTGTTTGAGCAATGAAAGATTACACAGTTTGAACGGCATAGAGGGCGGGGTGCTCAATAAATAAATTTATTTTCGCATATGTTAGCTCCAAAAAAAGTAAAACATAGAAAAGTACGAAAGGGGAGAAGTAAAGGGTTGTCCCACAGCGGAAACCAGCTCTCCTTTGGTAGCTATGGTTTAAAGTCTCAAGGGACAAAATGGGTTCCAGCGCGCCAGATTGAAGCCGGACGCCGCGCGATTATTCGCTACTTGAGAAAAGGAGGAAAGATGTGGATTCGTATTTTCCCAGACAAACCCATTACAAAGAAAGGAGCTGAGACTCCCATGGGTGGCGGAAAGGGGGCAGTTGACCATTACGCTTTTCCAATTCGACCTGGTAGAATAATATTTGAAATTGAAGGGATTAAAGAAGACATGGCAAGAGAAGCTTTGCGTAAGGCTTCTGCAAAGTTGGCAGTGAAGACCAGTATTGTTATTAAGGATGCTACATGAAAATACTAGAATTACGAGAGAAAACTGAAAAGGAATTACTTGAAATGATGACAGCCTTGAAAGAAAAAGGACGAGAGCTTCGCTTTCAGCACGCAGCAGGTAAGGTAAAGAATACGCAAGAGATGCACGAGTCAAGGAGGACGATAGCAAAGATACAAACAATTATGCGCGAGAAGAGATAATACGATGCCAAAAAAACAATTAAAAGGTGTAGTGGTTTCAGATAAAATGGATAAGACCTGCGTGGTTAAGGTAGAAACCTTAAAGACCCACCCAAAATATAAGAGAAGGTATCGTTCACATAAAAGGTACAAGGCGCATGATGAGAACAACGAGTACAAAACGAATGATATAGTTGTCATAGAAGAGGCAAATCCCATGAGCAAGGATAAGCGATGGAAGGTAATAAGAAAAGTTTTCTAAGAGGCAACGTACGCTATGATACAGGCACAAACAAAATTAAAAGTTGCAGATAATTCAGGAGCAAAAATAATCCAGTGTTTTAAGGTGCTTGGAGGATCAAAGAGACGATATGCACAAATTGGTGATATTATTGTGGCAGCAGTAAAAGAAGCTTTTCCACGACGCCTAGTTAAAAAGCATGAGGTTGTGCGAGCAGTGGTGGTTCGTCAAAAAAAGGCTTTGCGAAGAAAGGATGGTTCCTACATTAGCTTTGATGAAAATGCAGCAGTGATTTTGGAAAAGGATAAAGAGCCAAAAGGCGGAAGAATGTTTGGACCGTTCCCTCGAGAAATTCGAGAGAAGGGATTCACAAAAATAGCAGGATTAGCAAAGGAAATTATATAGCGCTACGCGATATAGTATCGCATTTTCTCAGAATTTCACTTAATACATTACTAAAATTCTTCAAAAACACTCTACTATGAAACTAAAAACTGGAGACACTGTTACAATAACTTCCGGAAAGGAGAAGGGCAAAAAAGGCAAGATTACTAAGGTGTTCCCTCAAGGCCTTAAGGTTATTGTTGAAGGAGTGAATATTAAAAAGAGACACCGCAAGCCAACAAAGTCTGGCGAAAAGGGACAGATTATAGAGAAGCAAAACCCTATCGCACTTGGGAACGTACGATTGATTTGCGTGAAGTGCAATAAGGCGACACGCGCAGGATATAAAATGGAAGGAACAAATAAGACCCGAGTCTGCAAGAAATGTGGACAGGAAACGTAATCATGGAAAACATGCAAGTAACATACAGAAAAAAAGTTGCGCCTTTGCTTCAAAAGAAGTTTGGACTGACAAGCGTTATGGCAGTTCCTTTAATTGAGAAGGTGGTTATTAACTCTGGATTTGGGAAAATGGCTTCGGGAAAGAGTAATGAGGAAGCACGAAAGATGGGAGAGATAATTGCAGATGATATAGCTTTGATTGCAGGACAAAAGCCGGTACTAACAAAAGCAAGAAAGTCTATTGCAACCTTTAAGTTACGGCAAGGCGCTCCTGTTGGAGTGAAAGTAACATTGCGAGGGAAAAAGATGTACGACTTCCTAGATCGCCTTGTACATGTTATGTTTCCACGGTCACGTGATTTTCAGGGGCTGAAAACTTCTTTCGTTGACGCGCAGGGGAACTTAAATATTGGAATTCAGGAGCACCTATTTTTCCCTGAGATTTCCCCAGAAAAATCTAAGATTTCTTTTTCGCTTGAAGTTACCGTAACAACAACTGCTACGACGCATGAGGAAGGAATGGAATTATTTACCCAACTTGGATTTCCATTTAAAACTAACTAATGACTAATGACTAATGACAAATGACAAAAAGCATCAGAGAATGTCATTCGTCATAAGTCATAAGTCCTAGGTCACGAAAAGATATGGCAACAAAGTCACAAATTGAAAAGTCAAAAAGGAAGCCAAAGTTTCAATCTCGAATTGTGAGAAGATGTTTTAGATGTGGAAGGAAGAGAGGATTTCTTCGAGACTTTGGACTCTGTCGAATATGTTTTCGAGAGATGGCAAATAAAGGATTACTACCAGGTATTACAAAATCTTCATGGTAGACCCAATTGCAGACATGTTAAATAGGATAAAGAACGCTCAAGCCGTTGGAAAGGAGGTAACTGAGGTTCCATTTTCCAGAATTCGATTTGAAATCGGAAAGATTTTGGAGAGAACAAACTTTATCTCCAAAGTGGAGATAAAGACCAAGAAAGGGAAGAAATCCATGGAGTTACTCTTGGTGTATAAAGACGGCGTTGCCAGAGTTACTGGAGTAAAGCGCGTGTCCAAGCCAGGAAAGCGAGCATATGCCTCTACCTTAGAGCTTGGGAAAGTAGGTAGAGCAAAGAGCATTGGCATTGTTTCAACATCCAAAGGACTTATGACAACTGGTGAAGCACGAGCACTTGGCATTGGAGGAGAAATATTATGTGAAGTGTGGTAAAAAATATGATTATCAATACATTTCAAACAATCAGTTCTGCTCGGAATATTGCTCCCGGAGAACCGCTCCTCAAAATCCCCAGCCGGATTTTGGGAGCTGCACTCTCGGTGTTTTGCTTTCGCTTCGCTCAAGACCATGCCAAAACACCTGCGAGAGCTTCCCGGAGAGCAACATTTCTCACAGAAAGTATTTGGTCATTGTCTCCCTGTGGGAGATCTCGGGAAGGGAGAGGATTTAATTTAAAATTAGGATTTAGAAATTAGAAATTTATGTCAAGGATAGGAAAACAACCAATTGAAGTACCACTTAATGTGGATGTGAGTCTGGAAGACCACGTAGCTAAGGTGAAGGGACCTCGAGGCGAACTTGTATATGAGATGCATCCTGATGTATCCGTAGTAAAGGAGGAAAGTGTCATTCAGGTTTCTTTGCGTGAGGACCTTTCAAAAAAACGAGCTTTTCTTGCAAAAGGATTGTGGGGACTTACCAGGACGCTCCTGGCAAATATGATACAGGGCGTAACTGAGGGGTATGAAAAGAGACTTGAGATAGAAGGAACAGGGTATCGCGCTGCAGTGGAAGGAGACGTGATTAACCTTTCCCTTGGATTTTCCCACCCCGTAAAAGCAAAAATGCCAGAAGGCATTACGTGTGTCGTGGAAAAGAATACCGTTATTGTCTCTGGTATCAACAAGCAACAGGTAGGTGAATTTGCAGCAAAGATCAGAAGGTATCGACCAGTGGAACCTTATAAAGGAAAAGGTGTTCGCTACGTTGGTGAAGTAGTGCGAAGAAAGGAAGGTAAGAAAGCAGCAGGCGCCTCGGGAGGTGCATAAATAATGGTATGATAAAGAAAACCCCAAGAGAACAAAGAGTAACTCGACACAAGCGTGTTCGAGCAAGAGTAAAAGGCACTGCAAAGTGTCCAAGGCTTTGTGTCTTTCGTTCCCAAAAGCATTTGTATGCTCAATTGGTAGACGACATGAAAGGGACAGTGATCACTGCAATCTCTGACTTAAAAGACGTAAAGAAAGGGGCTCCGATTACAAGAGCAAGCGCAATGGGAAAGCAAATTGCAAAAGATGCGCAAGCAAAAGGAATTACAAAAATTGTGTTTGATAGAGGTGGGTATAAGTATCATGGAAACATTAAAGCACTTGCAGAAGGCGCAAGAGAAGGAGGATTAGTCTTTTAATAGTATGCCAGGAAAACAGCGAAAACAATTTGAGCAAAGAGGGAAACCACGAGAGAAATCCGAGTTTGATTCAAAGCTCGTCGATTTAGCGCGTGTTGTTCGTGTGTCAGCCGGCGGAAGAAGATTCCGTTTTCGCGCTGTAGTGGTAGTGGGAGATCATAAGGCTCGAGTGGGAGTCGGCGTTGCAAAGGGCGCTGATGTTGCGCAAGCAATAGAGAAAGCAACTCGCAAGGCCACAAAGAGCTTGGTTACTGTACCTATCGTTAACGATACAATTGCGCATGAAGTTACAGCTACATTTGGCGCTTCACGTATTTTACTGAAACCTCAAAAGCAAGGACGTGGGTTAGTTGCTGGGGGAGTTACAAGAATTATTGCAGAAAAAGCAGGAATCAAGAATATCTCTGCTAAAACTATTACGCGAAGTAGAAATAAGTTAAACAATGCACTGGCAACTTTGGCAGCTATTCGAATGCTTCAGGTGAGCGACGAAAAAGGAAAAGAGCCAAAGAAAGAAGAAGTTGAAGAAAAGGTAAAAGAGGAAACTTTGTAGTATGCCAGGTACTGAAAATTAGACCTTGCTATTTCTCGCCAAAACACAATATTCAACTCATTATGAAATCTTTAAATAAAATACCAACAATGGTCGCATATATCGCAAGTCAACCCCGTAGTAGATTTTGGACCAAACTTTGTTTGCGAAAGCATGTCCAAAATTCACTACAGAGTCAAGAGAAGTCTAATTTCTAGTACCTGGTATGCAATTACACGAAATAAAACCAAAAACGAAAAGAGCTTCAAAAAAGCGTATTGGAAGAGGTGGCAAAAGAGGCACTTATTCTGGGCGTGGAATGAAGGGACAGAAATCAAGAGCTGGAGGAAAGGTGGCCCCTGTTGTCAGAGAGGTATTAAAGCGTTATCCTAAGCTGAAGGGATATAGGGGAGTGAAAAGACAGCGCAAACCTCAAACAGTTACCTTGCAAATGATTGTAAAGAAATTTTCAAAGGACGAACTCATTTCTCCTGCAAGCTTATTTGAGAAGGAATTGATATTTCAAAAGAGAGGAGTGCCTCCTGTAGTAAAAATCGTAGGAATAGCTATATTAGAAAGCCCACTTTCAGTTCAAGGATGTCTCCTTACGGCTGGCGCAAAGAAGTCCATTGAAGAGAGCGGTGGTAGCATCACATGAGTTGGCTCTATAACATCATTCGAACATTTCAGATTCCTGATCTAAGGAAGAAAATTCTGTTTGTTTTGGGTATCTTTGTATTGTTTCGTCTCATGGCAAATATCCCAATGCCAGGTATTGATACAGCGCGCATTGAGGAATTTTTCTCAAACAATCAACTCTTTGGCCTTTTAAACCTGTTTACTGGTGGAGCATTGGATAGTCTTTCTATTGTCATGCTTGGACTTGGTCCCTACATTACAGCTGTTATTATCATGCAGCTTTTAACCATGATTGTTCCTGCCCTGGAAAGACTGTATAAAGAGGAAGGGGAGACAGGAAGAGCGAAGTTTAACCAGTATGGCAGGTATCTTGCTGTTCCTTTTGCTTTTTTGCAAGGATACGGATTCTTGGCTCTTTTGACGCAACAGCAGGTAATTGATCACTTGAGTCCTGAAATCCTTGTCACAGCCCTTGTAACCATCACAGCAGGGACAATGCTCCTGATGTGGCTTGGGGAACTTATTACTGAAAAAGGTATTGGAAATGGGGTATCTTTGCTTATTTTTGCAGGTATTGTCACGGGCTTTCCTTCTTCCATTAGACAAATGTTTCTTGCCTATGATCCAACTCGTCTCCCTGCCTATGTTGCCTTTTTTGTTATGGCAATTGTTATTATTGCAGGGGTGGTGTATATCACGGAGGCCAGGCGTAATATCCCGGTTTCCTATGCAAAGCGAGTTCGCGGGAACAAGATGTTTGGCGGAGCCTCAACCTATCTTCCACTCCAAGTAAACCCAGCAGGTGTTATCCCTATTATCTTTGCTCTATCCTTGCTCACTATTCCTGGAATGGTAGCTTCGTTTCTTGTAGGAGTTGGAGGCTTTATTGGGAACATTGCGAATGGTGTGCAAAACTTTTTAGTGAACCCATGGGCGTATGGAATTCTTTATTTCTTGCTCGTGGTAATGTTTACCTTTTTCTATACAGCAGTAACCTTTGATCCAAAATCAATTGCTACGAACCTGCAAAAGATGGGTGGCTTTATCCCAGGGGTACGGCCCGGTGTTTCTACTTCCAATTTCCTTTCTTTTATCTTGAACCGAATTTTATTAGTTGGAGCACTATTTCTAGGAACTATTGCTGTTATGCCTTCTATCGTGCAAGGAGCAACTCAAATTGCTTCGTTCCAATTTCTTTTGGGAGGTACCGCCCTCCTCATTGTGGTTTCTGTGGTTTTGGAAACTCTGCGTCAAATACGTGCTCAGCTTCAAATGAGAGAATATGACACGTTTTAACCAATGGAACTTCCTCAACAATTAAAAGAACGTCTCTATATCTTTCTTGGTGCACCAGGTTCTGGAAAAGGAACTCAGACACTCCTGTTAGCTGATAAATTGCGCCTTACTCGCATTGAGATGAGTAAACTCTTGGAAGAGAGGTTTTTGAATGCAGAGCCCGGAGAGTATGTAGAGAGTGAAGGGAAGAAGTATTACGTTGCAGATCAGCAAAAGCTTTGGGAAAGTGGAGTGCTCAATGAGACTCCTTTCGTTGTAGATACAGTCAGGGCTCGCCTAAAAAGATTAAAGAGAGAGGAGCAAAGCATACTACTTGATGGATTTCCTCGAGCTATTTCTCAAATGGAATATCTCATGCCTTTTGCTCTTGAATCATTTGGAAAAGAAAATATTATTGTTCTGTACCTTGATGTTGATGAAGAGGATACGATATTTCGAAATTCTCATCGACGTATTTGTGAGCTTGTACGCCACCCCATTTTATATATTAAAGAAACGGAGCAATTAACTCTGTGCCCTCTTGATGGCTCAAAGTTGATTACTCGCTCTTTCGATACTCCTGAGCTTATCACAACGCGTCTTGCAACATTTAGAAAGGAGACCTTCCCATTGCTTGAGTATTTTGAAGAGCAAGGAATCCCCGTGCATCGTATTTCTGCCACTGGTTCTGTGTCAGAGGTGTTCTCACGTATCAATACAATTGCACAAGGTGTATGAATAAGAAGTTTTCTATTATCCCTATTCTGGGAAGACCAGGCTCAGGGAAGGGGACGCAATCAGCGTTTCTTGCCAAGGAGTTTAATTTAAAAATTATTAGCTCAGGAGGACTTTTGCGTGAGCGCGCAGAAAAGGAAGATTTTATTGGAACTAAAATTAAGGAGATATTAAACACAGGAGGATTGATGCCGACACCTATCATATTTGATATGTGGTTACATGAGCTGGAGAGCATACAGGAAAAGGGAGAATATCAAGGGATTGTTTTTGAGGGGAGCCCTCGAAAAGTATATGAAGCCTTTCTTCTAGATGAGATTTATCAGTTCTATGAGCTTGAGGAGAACTTTAGAGTGATTCACCTGAGTATTTCAAAGGAGGAGTCTGAGAAGCGTCTCTTGATGCGCGGTCGCGCAGATGATAGTGCGTCAGCAATTGCAAAACGAATGGAATGGTACGAAGATGAGGTAGTCCCAGTTATTGAGCACTACAGAAAACAAGGAAAGCTTGTTGAGGTAAATGGAAATCAAGACGTGAAGAAAGTACAGGAGGATATGGAAACAGCAGTAAGCGGACTCTTTTAGCTAAATGAATTTAAAAACAACAAAAGATATTCAAGAGATGCGGGAGGGAGGAGTGATCCTCGCCCGCATTTTAGCTAAGGTTGCTTTGGATGCAAAGCCTGGAGTAACAACAATGGATCTAGACTCTTTAACTAGGAAGCTCACCTTGGACGCTGGAGCTGAGACTGCATTTCTTGGATATCATGGGTTTCCCGGTGTTTTATGTACTGCGGTGAATGATGAGGGGGTGCATACTCCGCCATCAAAAAGAGAGCTCCAAGAAGGTGACATTTTAACCTTAGACATGGGACTTAGATGGAAGGGATGGTATTTGGATATGGCAAGAACCATTCCTATTGGCACAATATCAAAAGAAAAATCTGATCTTATAGTAGCTACCAAGAGAGCCTTGGAGCTTGGGATGGAGCAGGCAAAAGTGGGGAATCGCTTGGGAGATATTGGATATGCGGTGCAAACATATTTGGAAGACCTCGGCTACGGGGTTGTACGTGAGCTATGTGGACACGGCATTGGAAGAGAAATTCATGAAATGCCAAAGGTATTAAATTATGGAAAAGCACATACAGATAAGGAAATTCAAGAAGGGTTGGTTATTTGCATTGAGCCTATGGTTACAACAGGAGACTGGAAATTAGAATTGGCAAAAGATGGCCAAAGTTACAACACAAAAGATGGCTCCTTGTTCTGTCACTTTGAAGATACTATCGCTATTACCAAGAAAGGCCCTGTGGTATTGACAAAATAGGGTGAATAGAGCATAGTCAAGACGAGGATTTTTGGCGAGGAGTAGAGGGGATGAGAAGAGGACCTGATTTTCAGCTTACTACAGCTAGGATCACGAACGCACCAAAGGCCTTCCTTTGGCACAAATGGAGAGGCACTAAGGTTATTAAGAGCCATCATGGGTTTGTTGGTTGCACAGTGCCTCAAGCTGCCAGGGTTGCCATGGCTAAAATCGGTAATGGTAATATAACTGTCCTTGGCCCCTTCAGTTTAAACGGCAAGAAGCTCACTCCCAAAGGAAGCGGGATGACCCTCATTCGAGCGGGCGATGAGTTTAGCTTCAAGCACCCTTAGCCTCTTTGGTGGCTTCGGGCAAGAATGAAAGGCACCCTTTAGCTAGGAGTGCCTTTTTTATTTCATTGATGTCGCAAGACAAAGAAATATTGACAAGAGGACATCAGTTTATTATATTTCCTACACCATCTACTTTGTGTTTGGGGGAGGGAATTATGGTTGATCATGGGAAAATGGAAGCTTTAAGACAGGCTTGCGAGATTCTCCAATCCCTTTTGCGAAAGATTCTTGAAGGAGGCTCCTTAAATCTGTGGGAGGAATCAGCAAGGCGCATGTACCTTGTAGTATACTTTGAGCTTGGGGGCGAAATTGGAGCCTCTGAGAAAACACAAATACGAAAGCTACTTCGATTTTGCCAGCTTCAAAGCACGCTCGCATAATTTTTATGTATATAGTGCCTGGGGAAAATTAAAATCCCGGGCACTCTTCTTTTTTTACGAGAGATGATACAATAGTGCAACATGGAACAACTTTTTGTTGCGCTTATTGCAGCCTCTCCAATTGCAGAGCTTCGAGGGGCAATTCCTTTGGGTGTATTGGTGTATAAGTTGCCTTTCTGGCAGGTCTTTTTCTTAGCAATTGCAGGAAACATGATTCCTGTGCTTTTTTTGCCTTCTCTCGGCTTTATCGCAGAAACTCTTTCTTCGCGCTTTTCAATATTTGCAAAGATCTTTACTTGGCTCTTTTTGCGAACCAGGAAAAGACATGAGAAAATGTTTACATTACTAAAAGATCTTTCTCTTGTTTTGTTTGTAGCAATTCCACTACCATTTACCGGAGCGTGGACCGCTGTTCTTGTTGCCTTTGTTTTTGGGATACCGTTTCGCAAGGCATTTCCTCTTATCCTTTTTGGCGTTATAATGGCTGCAGCCATTGTGTCCGTACTAACATGTGGCATTACTATATGTTAATAGCTATTTTTCCCTTAACAATAATGCTATTGGGGCACATAATGGCTGCAGCCATTGTGTCCGTACTAACATGTGGCATTACTATATGTTAATAGCTATTTTCCCCTTAACAATAATGCTATTGGGGCACATAATAGCAGGGATCATTGTAAGTATGATCACGCTTGGACTCTTAAACATATGAAACCTATTATTATTGCGAACTGGAAGATGAACCCATTAACATCAAGGGGCGCTTTTGTGTTGGCAAAAAAGGTGGCAAAGGGCGCTAAAGGATATAACGCTACAGTGGTGCTTTGTCCTCCCTATGTTTTTATTCCCCAGTTGCCAGCATCAAAGAATGTACAAATTGGGGCGCAGAACTGTTCCTGGGAGCAAAAAGGCGCTCTTACGGGGGAAGTTTCTCCTTTTCAGCTTAAGAGCTTGGGATGTACCTTTGTTATCCTGGGGCATTCTGAACGAAAGAAGTATCTTGCCGAAACCCTAGGAATGGTGCAAGCAAAAGCTGAGGCTGCTTTGCAAGCTGGATTAAAAGTTATCTTATGTGTTGAAAATGTGCGAGAACTTCAAATGATTGCAAAGAACATGAAGAGCTTTAAGAATATACTTGTGGTGTTTGAGCCATCTTCTGCAATTAGTACGCAAGGAGGAAAACGTATTACTCCAGGGAATATTTCTACGATGGCCCAAGCAATGAAGAAAGTTGTAGGAAAAAATGTTCCAATACTGTATGGCGGGAGCGTAGATGCAAAAAGCATTACTTCGATTATGAAAGTGGGAAAGGTGCATGGAGTATTGATAGGAGCTGCTTCTTTGGACGCAAAAGAGTTTTTAAATATTATTAAAGAAGTTAACTAAAAGCTTGAGTCCTACCTGCGGAGCACCGTTTTCACAAAAAGAAAGACCCATGTAGTGACGGGTCTTAAGGTATACGTAGTGTGCTATAAAACTAATGAGCTTAGGTGAATGAACAGTGCCCTACGGCTTCTCTTCCGAAGAAGATGTATCCTTGCAGGCTGCACATCCACAATTTTATTCTCGCAGAGAATTAATTTATTGTCAAACAATCGCCAAGCAGGCGGTTTTTTGCTAGAGTTTAGTATGGTTTCATATATTGCTTTGGGTTCAAATATTAAAGATAGAGAGAGGTATCTTAAAGAAGCTGCGCGAGAACTGGAAAAGCAAAGTAAGGTGCTGGCCTTTTCTTCTTTGTATGAAACAGAACCGGTGGGATATGCCAACCAAGATTGGTTTTTAAATGCTGTGGTGCAAATTGAAACCAAGCTAACTTTGCAAGAACTCCTTTCATTTGTTTTGGAGATTGAGCAAAAGCTTAAGAGAGTTCGCACAATAGAAAATGGACCGCGCACCATAGATCTAGATATACTATTTTACGAAGATGAGATTCTTGCAAAAGAGAACCTTGTAGTTCCTCATCCACGATTACATGAGCGAGCATTTGTTCTTGTCCCGCTATGTGAGATTGCCCCTCAGTTGACGCATCCTGTAGTAAAGAAAAGTGTTTCAAATATACTTGAGGATTTGCCTCAAAAAGAAGAAGTTAGGTTGTATAAAAAAGATTGGCTATGATGAAAATTAAGAATAGTATACTTGAGTGGGGGAGTCGTACATATGTAATGGGAGTGCTAAACATCACGGACGATTCTTTTTCTGGCGATGGGCTTGCAGGGAGCGCGAAAGTTGCGATTGCAAAGGCACTACAAATGGAAAAAGACGGGGCTGATATCATAGATATTGGTGGGGAATCCTCAAAGCCTCCTGGAACTGTGTATGGAAAGGGCGCAAATCTAATTTCAGTTAAGGAAGAATTGGAGCGTGTATTGCCAGTGATTCATGAGCTTGCCTTGGTTTTAAAAATCCCCATGAGCATTGATACATACAAAGCAGATGTTGCAGAGCGCGCAATTAAGGAAGGTGCTTCGCTTATTAATGATGTATGGGGGCTTAAAAAGGACCCTCGTATTGCGAGTGTTGCAGCAAAGCAAAAAACTCCTCTTATCCTTATGCATAATCAATCAAGCTATGAATATACCAATGTTACAAAAGATGTCATAGCAAGCCTTGAAAAAAGTGTTTTGCAAGCGATAGATGTGGGAGTTTTGCGAGAGAACATAATTGTTGATCCTGGTATTGGGTTTGGGAAAAAGACAGAACATAATTTGGAAATACTTCGCAATCTTAAAAAGATACGCTCGCATTTTCATCTTCCCTTGCTCCTTGGAACTTCAAGAAAATCTTTTATAGGAGAAACACTGGGCGGACTTGCGCCAAGTGATAGACTTGAGGGGACTTTAGCTACTGTTGCACTTGGCATTACGCAAGGAGTGGATATTATGCGAGTGCATGATGTGAAAGAGGCGGTCCGCACAGCACGTATGAGTGATGCAGTTGTAAGATAAAGTTATGCACCATTGACACAGTACGTTGGCATTCTAGAATAAGCCAAAGAGCATATGTTGAGGGAATGGTCGTCCTCACGTCTCTTAATCAATCCACAAATACATGCCAGCAAAAAAGAAAAAGGGCGGCAAGAAATAGTCTTGCTAGTGAATAAAAAGAGAGAGCTTCTTGCTACTCTCTTTTTATTTTGTGTGTGACAAAAGATGCACGCTGTGGCATACTTAGTATTCATAATGAATAAAAAAAAGAGAAAAGTATTCGTTGGGATGTCTGGCGGAGTAGATAGTTCGGTAGCCGCAGCTTTGCTCAAAAAAGCTGGTTTTGACGTGGTGGGAATATATATGAAGTGTTGGACAGAGGGCCCTGCATGCACTACAAAGGAGGATGAACGCTCAGCTCGCCTGGCTGCCTCGCATTTAAAAATTCCTCTATATGTTTGGAACTTTATTAATGAGTACAAAGAAAAGGTAGTTGAGTATATGATTAAGGGATATCAAGAGGGAGTTACTCCAAATCCAGATATCATGTGCAACCGAGAAATTAAGTTTGGGTTGTTTTTTAAAAAGGCAATGGCGCTTGGCGCTAACTTTGTTGCTACCGGACACTACGCTCGAGTGAAAAAAAAGAATGCCGATTATGTGTTGCTCAAAGGCAAAGATGAAACAAAGGATCAGTCATATTTTTTAGCGATGGTGAAACCCGAGGTGTTGGCAAAAACCCTATTTCCAATAGGGGAGTATGAAAAGACTCAAGTAAGAGCGTTTGCAAAAAAACTTGGCTTGCCAAATGCAGAGCGCAAAGATAGTCAGGGGATTTGCTTTGTAGGGAAGGTAGAGCTTGGAGATTTTTTGCGGGTTCACATTCCCAAAAAAGAAGGGGCTATTGTAAGCACTACAGGTGAGATACTTGGAACGCACGATGGAGCATATTACTATACCGTAGGACAACGGGAAGGATTAAAACTATCAGGCGGTCCATACTATGTTGCAAAAAAAGATGGAGCATTAAATACCCTGGAAGTTACGAGAGATGAACAGGATATTATGACATCTGAACTTCTGATTCGCGACATGAATTGGTTTTTGCCATATAAAGAGGTAGCAGATTCCATATCAGCAAAGTTTCGCTACCGACAAGAGGATGTGCATGTTACGCTCAAGGAAATGAAAGATGGCGTAATAAAAGTAATCCCAGAGGTTCCACAGCGAGCAATTACCCCAGGGCAATTTGCTGTATTTTACAATGGAGAAGAGCTTTTGGGAGGTGGTGTCATCATATAGCTGATATGACTCCAAAAGAAAACAACTTTGCGTATATAGATGGAGCAAATCTCCATAAAGGCATTGAGGAGCTTGGATGGCGTTTGGACTACAAACGATTTCGCGTGTATCTTAAAGACAAATACGTTGTGCAAAGGGCGTATATGTTTCTTGGTTTTGTTGCTGGAAATACTAATTTGTATCGCAACCTTCAAAACTGAGGCTATACCATTGTATTCAAACCGACTATTCCCGACGGCAAAGGAGAGATCAAGGGAAACTGCGATGCAGAGTTAGTGCTTCAGGCAGTATCTGATACATATGAGGAACAACATGATAAAGCAGTACTTGTTAGTGGCGACGGTGATTTCGCTTGCCTGGTGAATTTCCTTGTGGAGAAAAAGCGATTTGCGATGGTTTTAAGCCCAAGCCACAGAAAGGCATCAGTATTACTGCGAAAGGCAGTCCCTAATAATATTGTTTTCCTGGAGCGTTTTAGAGCGCGCCTTGAATACCATAAATAAAAAAGCCCCGCTGTGGGACGGAACCCACATGGGAGCTTTTTCATAGTGATAGATATAATATAGCATATCCAAGGAGGGAGTCAATAGTTCTCCTTCATACCAAGAGTGGTGTGTGCTATCATACGGCCTATGACTTCAAACGAAATACGAGAAAAGTACTTACACTTTTTTAAAGAAAGAGGGCACGCAGTTATTCCTTCTGCTTCTTTAGTTCCAGAGAATGATCCTACAACATTGTTTGTGGGCTCTGGCATGCAACCTCTCATCCCATATTTATTAGGGCAACCTCATGCCATGGGTTCTCGTTTGGTTAATTCCCAGAAAAGTTTTCGGGCAGATGACATTGAGGAAGTAGGAGACAATCGACATACCACATTCTTTGAGATGCTCGGAAACTGGTCTTTGGGTGAATACTTTAAAGAAGAACAATTACCTTGGGTTTTTTCTTTTTTGACAGGTGAGCTTGGGTTAGACCCTCACAAATTATATATGACTGTGTTTTCTGGTGATAGTGAAAATAACATACCAAAAGATGAGGAATCCATTGCTCTCCTAAAGCGTTTATTCAAAGAAAAGGGGATTGAGGCAAATGATGTTGATTTGGAAACTGAGGAGAAGGGGTATGAGCTTGGCATGCAAGAGGGAAGGATTTTTGCTTACGGAGTAAAGAAGAACTGGTGGAGTAGATCAGGGGTTCCTTCCAATATGCCCCCAGGCGAGCCAGGTGGGCCTGATTCTGAAATTTTCTATGATTTTGGAACTTTGCATGATGAAAGCTTTGGAAAGAACTGTCATCCCAATTGTGACTGTGGAAGATTTATGGAAATAGGAAACTCTGTCTTTATGGAGTATAGGAAAACAGAGAGTGGAAGCTTTGAGAAACTGACGCAACGCAACGTAGATTTTGGCGCGGGATTGGAGCGTATTACTGCAGCTGTTAACAAAGATGCTGATGTATTTAAAATAGATACGCTGTCTGCTGTTATCAGGAAGATAGAGGAATTAAGTGCAAAAAAGTATGGAGATAGTATTACCTCCTTTCGGATTGTTGCAGACCACATTCGAGGTGCTGCTTTTATGATTGGGGATGGTGTTATACCATCCAACACAGAGCGTGGGTATATCGTGCGAAGATTACTTCGTCGTGCTGTACGGCATGCTGATGTAATAGGGTTAGGGCAGGGAAATCTTGCTCTCCTTGTTGATCCTCTTATTAACGCGTATGAAGGTGCATACCCAGAATTGGTTGAGCAAAGAGAAAAAATAGTGCAAAACATCCAGGAAGAGGAACAGAAGTTCCGCACTACCTTGGAAGTAGGATTAAAAACCACCTCGCTCGTGCATCTTAGCCAAGCAAGCTTTACGGCTAAAAATTCGTTTCTGTTGTTTCAAAGCCTTGGTATTCCAAAGGACATCATTAGAGATTTGGCAAAAGAGCGAGGCTTTAGTTTTGATGAAGAGGGATTTGACCAAGAATTTAAAAAACATCAGGAAGTTTCACGCACTGCTATTGCGGGAAGATTTAAAGGAGGGCTTGCTGATGCTTCTTACGAAACTACTAAACTGCATACTGCAAACCATTTAGTACTTGCGGCTTTACGTTGTGTGCTTGGGGAGCATGTACACCAACGAGGAAGTAATATTACAGCAGAAAGAATACGCCTGGACTTTTCACATCCGCAAAAAGTTGCGCCAGAGCAGCTACAAGAAGTAGAAAACTTGGTAAATCAAAAGATTGAAGAGAGTTTAGATATGATGCGAGAAGAAATGCCAAAGAAAGATGCAATGAAGCTAGGAGCAGAGATGGAGTTTGGCGTGAAATACGGAGACGTGGTTTCCGTATACTCTGCAAAGAATAAAAAAGGAGAAGCATTTTCAAAAGAGTTTTGCGGTGGTCCTCATGTTAAAAATACTTTGGAACTTGGTAATTTTAAAATCATAAAAGAAGAAGCTAACTCTGCTGGTGTCCGCAGAATTCGAGCTGTATTGAAAGCGGAGTAAACATTTGATTGAAAACGACTTCAGTAAGTAATCGCGTATCACTATGCTCCAATACTAGCGAGTATTGGAGTATTAAAGGAAAGTGTCATATGAAAGGTAATGTTATTACAATTTGTTGCAGTGCTTCGTTTTATAAACAAGCGTTGGAAGTGCAAAAAGAGCTGCAAAAGCAGGGGTACAAGGTGAAAATCCCGCATACTGCGCATAAGATGAAAAAAAGCGGGGATTTTGCTGTTGAAACGTATAAGACCTGGTTTAAAAATCCCAAGGATTTTACCAGGAAGGCAATGCTGATGCGCCGGCATTTCAAGAAGATTCTGGAAAGCGACGCTATCTTGGTGCTCAACTACAAGAAAAATGATATGGATGGATACATTGGCGGAAACACCTTAATGGAAATGGCGCTTGCGTTTCATTACAAAAAACCAATCTTTGTGCTTAACTCTATGCCTGAAACTTCGTCTGTTTATGAGGAAGTCATGGGAATGCAGCCAACTTTGCTTGATGGAGATATAAGAAACTTTTAAAAAGTCGTATATAAATTTAATCATTTATTGTATGCCATACATTAAACAAGAAAACAGACCTCGTCTTAATTCCCATATTGACGCATTGGCAGAAGAGATTAAAAAAGTTACAAAAGAAACAAATGATCCTCACATGTTTGCAGGCCTTCTAAACTATGCATGTACTCGTTTGGCCCTGGGGGTTACTCCAGAAAAACGATACTGGGCTATCGCCCTGATTGCCGGGGTGTTTCGCAACATCGGAGACGAATTCTACCGCCGTTATGCGGCTCCCTACGAAGACGAACAGATTGAAAAAAATGGCGATGTTTATTAAGCGTTTGCAATAGTTTTTGGAGAGACTTGCGCGTTTTCATATTTGTGAGAGAATAACCGTATGGCAAATTGGAAAATTCAAGATATCGCTCCTCCCAAAAGGGCTCCAGAAAAAACAAAGGAGTCTGGAGAGGAGGCGCCTCAAGCAAGCCCAAAGCGCAAACGCAAGGGCTTGCCAAGTTTGATGAAAAAGGTAGTTCTGCCTCTTTTAGTTTTGATGGTACTATTGATTGGAGGTATACATATTTTCTTTGCTAAAGCCGATATTACGCTGTGGCCAGAAGCACGGCAAATAAAACTACTAAAGTCTATCACAGCTCAAGTTGGCCTGGAGCAATTGGATAGGGAAGAATTTAAGATTCCATCCCGTACGTTAGATGATGAAGAAAAAGTAACTCGCCTATTTCCTGCTTCCAGCAATACTATAAAGGTAAATAAGGCATCTGGAACTATTCGGGTATTTAATGCGTATAAAATTTCACCTCAAAAATTGGTTGCCAAGACTCGTTTTCTTTCCGAGGATGGGAAGCTGTTTCGAACTCCTGTAGCGGTAACCATTCCTGGAGCGACAGAAGGACAAGGAAAGTTGATTCCTGGATTTATTGATATTGAAGTTACTGCAGCAGAGCCAGGAGAGGATTACAACATTGGACCTGCTAACTTCTCCTTGCCTGGATTATCTGGTTCTGCTTTGTTTACTGTAATTTACGCTGAATCTACAAAGCCCATGACTGGAGGATCGGAGCGCCAGGTATCTGTTGTTTCGGCAACTGACATTGCAAATGCAAAGGACTCTCTTATTGGGGAACTCACGGGAAAGGCAGAGGAAAAGCTTTTAAGTCAAGTGCCAGAGCACATGCTGGCAACAAAGGACTCTATTGTTGTTGAAGTGCTGGAAGCTAACTCTTTAGTACCTGCTGGCGCTGAACTGGACCAATTTAATGTGAGTGTTTCCCTTAGTGCAACTCTATTTATGTTTCCCAAGACAGATATTGATACCTTGGTGAATATTTTTCTCTCCGACGAAATTGGTGAAGATGAACGTATTGCTAGCGAAAAGACTAAGGTAGATTTCCAGCAAATTGTGGTGAACAAAGATGCAAAAACAGCCTCTTTGGATCTTAGCGTTGAAACTACGGTATATCAGTATGTAGACCCAACTGAGCTGAAAATTAAGCTCAGGGGGAAGTCAAAAGATGAGGCAGGAAGCATCCTTTCCTCCTATAACATATTTACTCAAATTGACCTTGTTTTGTGGCCTTTCTGGGTCTCGTCTCTTCCTGGGAATGTGGATAGACTAGGGATTGAGGTGGTTGTTGACTAATCAAAGTTTTTTTGGTATACTTGAACTCGCAAATTACTACATGAAGAATGGCACATCAGAGGAGATTGAATTACAGGGAGAAGTCACTGAAACACTCCCAAGCTTAAAGTTTCGAGTACGCCTTGAAGATGGGAGCGAGATACTAGCATACCTTGCAGGAAGACTCAGAAAATTTAGAATTCGTATTTTGGCTGGTGATAAAGTGACCGTAGAGATGAGTCCGTATGATAAAACACGCGGAAGAATTGTATATAGGAACAAATAATATGAAGGTTCGTTCAACCATAAAGAGGATATGTAAAGACTGCACAATCGTAAAGCGAGAAAGGGTGCTGTTTGTTACATGCAAGAAGAATCCAAAGCATAAACAGAGGCAGGGATAGGAAGCTTGGATACTATATTTTCTTAGGAACCGCCCCTCAAAATCCCCAGCTGGATTTTGGGAGTTGCACTCTCGGCAGTTTTCCGCCTCATCGGCGGACCATGCCTGCCCGCAGATGCTACGCATCAAGCGTTGCAGGCGGGCAAAACTGCCTCCGAGAGCTTCCAGAAAAATAGTATTCCAACCTTCTATTTAGAAACTAGGGTTTAGAAATTAGAAATTCTTTTACGAAGTAAAAATACTATGCCAAGAGTTGCAGGAATAAATATTCCAGAAAAAAAACAAATTAAATTTGCCTTAACCTATATATACGGTGTTGGCATTAAAAGTAGTGAGCGTATTTTACAATTGGCAAAGATTAGTCCTGAAAAGAAAGCAGGGGAGTTAACTGCAGAAGAGCTCACAAAGCTTCGCGCGGCCCTTGAAAAAGACTTTGTTATTGAAGGAGACTTACGTCGAGTGGTAATGATGCACGTAAAGCGTCTTCGAGACATTGGTTCATGGCGTGGAATGCGCCATCAAAAGAGGCTTCCAGTGAGAGGGCAACGTACCAGTACGAATACAAGAACCGTTCGTGGAAATGTTCGAAAAACAGTTGGTTCTGGAAAGAAAGCAGCAGCAAGCCCCACCTAACGGTGGGAAATCCGAAGCACGAAATCCGAAATCCTAAACAAATACTAATGACCAAAATACAAAATTCAAAACAGGTTAGAAAATTAGAATTTAGAATTTCTAATTTGTTTCGTATTTCGATATTCGAATTTCGAGTTTCTTTTACGAAGTAAAAGCATTATGGGAAAGAAACGAGTTATTAAAAAAGGAGGTAGTTCTGGCTCAAATGCCACAGCAGTGCGTATTCCAGCAAAGGGGCGTACGTTTCTTGAGGGTAGGATAAATATCTTCTCCTCATACAACAACACTATTATTGCTTTAGCCGACACACAGGGGAATGTTGTGTATAGTACATCAGCTGGCACAGTTGGATTTAAGGGAACAAAAAAGTCTACACCATTTGCAGCTTCCAAGGTAGCAGAATCCTTGGCAGATGTTGCAAAGGCGCGAGGGGTAGAGAAGGTTACTATTACTTTGCGAGGCATTGGCCCAGGAAGAGAGTCTGCATTGCGCTCATTGGGAGCAAGAGGTTTTGAAATCCAGACCATTTTAGATTTAACACCAATCCCACATAATGGACCACGAAAGAAAAAAGTAAGAAGAGTGTAACCTATACATATGCAAAAGGGAGTAATGCGAAAACGACGGCCTAGCCCGCAGTCTGAATATGGAAAGCAACTTGCAGAGAAGCAGGACTTAAAAGGTCAGTATAACCTTCGAGAAAAGCAGTTTAAGGGGTATGTTAAGGCAGCATTGGAAAAGAGCGCCCATGGCGATTCTCCAGAGCTTTTTTTGCAGAAACTTGAGCGAAGATTAGATAACGTTGTGTATCGCGCTGGCTTTGCCCCAACGCGCAAGCAATCTCGTCAAATGGTCACGCACGGTCATTTTAAGGTAAATGGCAAGAAGGTGGATATTCCTTCCTATGAAGTAAAGAAAGGGGATGTTATTACCGTTCGCACAGCATCACTCCAAAGAACTTTATTTAAGAACACATTGCTTGGGATGAAGAAGTATGAGGCTCCCGCATGGATGACACTTGATAAGGAAAAACCTGAAGTTACTATTTTACAATTTCCTTCATTTGAGCAAGTTGCGCCTTCAGTCGAAGTATCATTAATATTTGAATTTTATTCAAGATAACGAGGTAGCGCCGAGTTACCCCGCCCTCTCTGCATATTTACAAAGGGCATGAAGTATGTTTTAGTGTAGAGTGAAAAGTAAAAAATAAGCATTCTGTCCAACTGCATAGAGGGCGGGGTGCTCAAATAAATAAATAAATTTATTTTCGCATGATTCCATTTTCTAAAACAACAAAGATCGTATCAAACGGAGACAACAGAGGAGTTTTTGAGATTGAATCCCTATACCCAGGATATGGCACAACATTAGGGAATAGCTTGCGAAGAGTTCTTTTATCTTCTTTAGGGGGTGCTGCTATCACTGAGGTAAAGATAAAAGGAGCTTCTCATGAGTTTGCAACAATCTCTGGCATTAAGGAAGATGTCCTTGGGATTCTTTTAAACTTAAAGCAGGTTCGTTTTCGAGTATTTGGAGATGGTCCATTTACCGCATCATTGAAAATAAAGGGAGTAAAAGTGGTGACAGCAAGAGACTTTAAGACTCCAAGTCAGGTTGAAGTTGCAAGTAAAGATGCTCCCGTTGCAAGTCTCACTGATAAAGCATCTGAGCTTGATATTGAGGTACAAATTGGCCGAGGTGTAGGGTATGAGTCAGCAGAAAGTCGCGGGAGAGGCAAGACAGAAATTGGGAGCATTGCTATGGATTCTATCTACACTCCAATAAGGAGAGTGAGCTATCGCGTAGAGCAAATGCGTGTTGGAGATAGAACTGACTTTGATCGCCTTATCTTGGAGATTGAAACTGATGGTACGGTAAATCCAGAAGCTGCTCTAAAAGAAGCTTCAGGTATTCTTGTAGGTCAATTCCAAATCGTTCAAAGTGGCTTGAAAGATGACGTGGGTGAGCCAGCAGAAGAAAAAAAGCAAAAAGCAAAGAAAGTTCCTGTAAAAAAGAAGCCAGCAGCAAAAAAGACCGCAAAGAAGAAATAAGAACCTTGCCTATGGCAAGAACCTTGATTTTTAAAGAAAATTAATGAACCCCGTACTGAAAATTAGACAGTGCTGTCTCTCGCAAAAATATAACATTTAATCTATTATGAAATCATCAAGCAAAACATCAACAATGGTCGCATATATCGCACTTCTGGAGAAGTCTAATTTCTAGTACTGGGGTGAAAAAGCGAGTTAAAAAAAGAACACTGTCTCGCAAGGCGGGACCAAGGAAAGCATTGCAGAGAAGCTTGCTCCGTTCTTTAATACTTGCAGAAAAGATTGAAACAACAGAGGCAAAGGCAAAGGATATCTCTCCTTTAGCGGAAAAGATCATTACAAGAGCAAAGATAGGTGGCGTTGCTCACAGAAGGTATTTAACAGCGCTCCTGGGAGAAGAGGGAGCAAAGAAACTCGTAGATGAGGTAGCACCGCGGTACATGGCGAGGCAAGGAGGATACACCCGAATTATAAAGCGCAGACCACGAAAATCAGACTCAGCTAAACTTGCAATTATTGAACTTGTATAATCTATCATGGAGCAACGTGAAAATCATATTATAAATGCACAGGGACGTCCATTGGGACGCTTGGCAGTGGAAGTTGCAAACCTTCTTCGTGGAAGAACGAAAGGGGATTTTGCTCCGCACAAAGATGTAGGGGATTTTGTGACAGTTCAAAACTTCAAAAGAATTCATTTTACTGGAAAAAAGCTTGATCAAAAGCAGTATTTCCGGCATTCAGGATACTTGGGAAGTTTGAAAGAGCGCACACTGAAAAAGTTTTTTGATGAGCAACCCGAAGAGGTATTGCGAAAAGCAGTATATGGGATGATGCCTATAAACAAATTACGAGCAAGACAAATAACGAGACTGAAGATTGAGCTGTAATACCATGGCAGAAAAAGAAATCGTAAAAAAGAAAAATCCCCCAAAAGCAGTAAAAGCTAAAGCTCTTGCTGGCGCAAAAGAAATTTCCAAAAAAGTGGAGGGGAAATATTGGCAAGCAACAGGGCGAAGAAAGACTGCTGTCGCCAGGATACGTATTAAGGATGCAAAGAAAACTAGTTTTGTTGTAAATCAAAAATCTTTTGAAGACTACTTTCAGGACAAAGAGTATCAGGTTATCGCAAAGGAGGCCCTTGAAAGAGGGGCTGATGGAAAAACATTTGATGTAAGCATTGTTGTACGCGGTGGTGGAATGAGAGCACAAGCAGAGGCAGTGCGTCATGGGTTGGCCCGTGTTCTCGTAGAATGGGACGCCGCGATGCGAGACTCTATGAAAACTCTAAAGTTCCTCACAAGAGATCCTCGTATGCGCGAGCGTAAGAAGTTTGGACTCAAAAGAGCTCGAAGAGCAAGACAGTGGAGGAAACGGTAGTTTCTGACACTGTCTGCACAGAGGGGGTCGGGGAGATTGGGTATCTCCCCGTGGCGGAAATATTAAAACCGAGGGGTTTTAAGGAGCGCAGGCGAACATTTTAATGGAGCCAAGCGACTAGACAGTGGAGGAAGCGATAGCTTTCGACACTGTCTAGAGAGGGGTCGGGAGAGAAGTATTCTTTCCCGTGGCGGAAATATTAAAACCGAGGGGTTTTAAGGAGCGCAGGCGAACATTTTAATGGAGCCAAGCGACTCGGCATTGGAGGAAACGGTAACCTAGCGTACGAGTTGTTCGGAAACAGAGAAGGCACCCTTGCTTAAGATATAGAGGGTGCCTTTTTCGTTGTTCCAAAAGAATTCTGGAGAGGGGAATGAGGCAATATCTACAACGTTTAGACTGCCTCTTATGTCAATTTCAACGTTACGCAATATATTCTCTAAGCTGAAGAGAAGGTAGGAGGAATCAATCCAGGTAATCTGTTTTGGGGATTGCGCAAATCGCGTAAGCAAAGTTAGCTCTCCTGCATTATGCTGTGGCTGCTCTGTCTCTTCCTTTAAAAAGAGTACCCATAGTTCCGATTGATTGTAAAGCGCCACTTTAGTGCCACCTGAATCAATGGCAAATTCAAAGACAGGTGAAAGGATTTCACGTCGCTTCAAGTCACCTCTCTTATGCAAAAATAGTGTCGTATCTTCTTTTACTAATATAGCATCGCCAACAACTTTCAATTCATAATCAGTTTCTTTTTTTGGTAAAAAAGCTGATTCTTGAAAAATTTGTGGTGCGCTACCTCCATTACTATCTTTCTGCCAAAGTGTACCATCGCTAGCGAGCCAAAAGATAAAATCTCCATAACTAGTAAAAGCTACAATATTATTTGCAATTGGAGTTGCTATTTCTTGCTCTATGTATGGCGCTGTAAGCAATACCTGCGTTGTATTGAGAAATTTAGTGAAGAGTACCTCTTCTGGTGATGTTGGAGAAAATTGCACGTTTCCTATATCCTCCCCAAGATATGTAAGACTGCAAGGGATAAGAAAGCAAGGCTTATTATTTGAGATATTCCAAACCTCGTAAATGAGTTGTTCTTTGCTGGTGGCGCGAAGCAGGAATCGGCGTGAATCCTTTGCCCATGTAATATTAATAATCTTATCTCCCTTGTGTGCTTCTCTTTTCAAGGGCTCCGTGCCCCCAGTTTCAAGATTGAGCAATTGCATTTTCTTCTCTCCCGCTTTCTCTAATATTGCATATTGCTTACTTGGAGAAATCCAAAAATGTAAAACCCCATCTGCAAGCTTTTGAAATGCAGGGTTCTTCTTAAACAACAAAATATTCTTTGCTTCGGTAACTTGCTGCTCCTCTATAGTAAGGATTTTTTGCCAGGAGTGATACCCTTCCTTTACAATCTCAACGAAGTAACTTTCAGGGAAGAAGTTTTTTGTAAGCAAAGAACCAAAGAGGAAATCCGTTTTTTTCATTAAATTTCCATCAATAAAGACATCTGCTCTTGAGGGGGCTACTTTAAAATAAAAAGCACCTGTCTTTGCTATTCTTGCTCCTTGAAAATCAATCCGATATCCTTGTGAATACAGAGCAAATGAGGGAGCTAGAATAAAAAAAAGACCAAGGAGCGAGGAAAACAGTAATGTACGCTGACGTTTAGTCATACGACACATTATAGCGCACTTTGACAAAAAAGAAAATCTGGGGTATGAAAACAGCAGGTATAGTTCTTTATCTTTCCCGAGGAGTTCTCTTATGGCAACAGCGGTACAATTACGTAATGATTACTATGACAATGGCGAGTTTGATCGCTGTCTGGAAGCAGTAGGGCAAGAGCTAGCCGTGTGCGCCCAAGGCGATCCGGAGATCGGAGAGCTTCATGCGCTCGGCGGTTGGTGTCATTACCGTAAGGGCGAATACGAAACTGCGCGAGAGTGGTTTGTGGCCGCCGGCCCTGTAACGTTCGCCCGAGAAGGTTTGCTGTATCTTGCTGCCTATCGGGACAAGGATGATATGCTAATCCAGGAACTTGCCAATGAGTTGGGAGACCTGGTGAATGTCCAGAATGCACTTGTCATTCGGGCACGGGACGCAGACAGCACCATTCCCCACAGCGAAGTTGTCCTTGCCGTTTCACGCTTTACAGAATCTATGGTTGAGGTGGCAAATCTTTGTCACAATGCCGGACGCTTCTTTCTTGCAAAGCCGCAGGATAGTTCCGATTTGGTTCTGGCTCTTGGTTTTCTGGACATGGCAAAAGTCCGATACGGTATCGACCGCAACTGGCATCACCGCGGCGCGTTACACTTCTGGCGCTCTTGTGTCTTTGAACAGCTATTGGATAAACAAGGTGCGCTTGAAGCAGCTCGCGATTCGTATTTTTGCTGGGCGGAACAGTGTATTCTGGACCCAGAAACTCCGCGCCATCGAGAGCAGTTGGAGAACGCTTATCAGCGAATCCTCAAGCTTCTTGGCCAGCTATAGACGGGCATATGAGAGTCATGGCGCTAGATTCTTCTTTCTCTAAAAGAAGAATCTAGCGCCTTTTTTTACATTGTAAAAAGTAGCATGATAGTCCTAATAAACCCTGCCAAACAATGCCATAACTTGAATATATCAATGAACAGTTCATTGATATATTTAGGATGGCAAGATATAGTGAGGGTAGTTTTACAAGGTCGTTTAACATTTCATCAATTTTAATACTTTTGTACTATGGCAAGATTCTCTTTAAACAATCTTCCCAAGGAACAGCGCATCCAGCTTATCGGAGAGTTTTACGATGCAGTTCATTGTCTGAAGTCCCGAGAAGAAGTGCGAGAGTTTTTTCGTGATTTGCTCGCCCCAGACGAGATTGCAATGTTCATGCGAAGAATAGAGATAGCTGTGCTACTCTCTGCTGGATTTTCTTCTCAAAAAATCCAAGAACTAACTGGTACCGGAATGGGAACAGTAACTGCCGTTCGAAGAAAATTTCAGAGAGAAGGCGGGGGGCGTGGGTATCAAATTGTTGCCAATCGACTTCTTACCCAACGAAAAAAACGAATTCAGAAAGAAAAGTCCAAGATCCCAAGAAGCGAAAGTGAGTTTGAGCGCGTCAAAAAGCGTTATCCGCTTCCATTTCTTCTTTTCAATATTTTAGAGGAAGTGGAGGCAAAACAAGAACGAGATAGCAAGGAGTTTACGAAACAAGCAATCCGTCATACCCCATCCCGGAAGAGATAAGTGTTGTCAGTTAAAATATTCTATGAACAGTTCATAGAATATTTTTAGGTGGGCTTAGTTTTTTATTTGGTTGTGCGGATTTTGATTTTTATTGCAAAATGGTGAGATTTTGGTAGGATAGAGGAAATACTTTATGGAGAAATTCCTTATTCGTGGCGGAAATCGCCTAGAGGGTGAGATTGATGTAATGGGGGCAAAAAATGCCGCTTTTCCAATTTTAGCCGCTACTATTCTTACCAAACAAGATTGCATCATTAAAAACCTTCCTTTAATTGAGGATGTTTTTCGTATGCTAGAAATCTTAGAAAGTATGAAGGCCAAGGTTGAATGGATGGGGAAGCGAAGTGTAAAAATTAATACAAAGAACTTAAACCCTGCCACTATTAATAAAGAGGCTATGTTGCGATTTCGAGGGTCTGTACTTTTGTATGGACCACTTCTAGCAAGATTTAAAAAGATATATCTTCCTAAGCCCGGAGGAGACATTATTGGAGCACGCCCAATAGATACTCATTTGGATGCTTTCGGTCAGCTAGGTGTTGTAATAAGGCCTATGCGCCAAGGCTTTGAATTGAAGTTTTCAGGGAAGCCAAAGAATAAGGCGGTTATTTTAAATGAGTTTTCTGTTACGGGGACAGAGAACCTCCTCCTTTTTTGTGCGTCTCAATCAGAGCGTATCGTAATTAAAATTGCAGACATGGATTACCAGGTGCAAGAGTTAATGCTAGCACTGAAAAAAATGGGGGCGTGGATAAGGGTTTCTGGGCTTCATGAGATAACAATTGAAGGGAAGAAGAGCTTGAAAGGATTTTCCCACACTATTATTTCCGATCCCATTGAGGCTGCCACCTTTATTACTATGGCAATTGGAACCCAAGGAAAAGTACTGGTAAAAAATGTTCCTTTAAAGTTTTTGCAGTTTTTTTTCAAGAAGCTAAAGGACTTTGGTGCTGAGTTTGAAGTGAAAGAAGGGAGAGGCGGTATGGGCGATGTTATGGTTTTGCCAGCGCGCAATTTAAAGATAGATAAAATCCAAAGCTTAATTTACCCTGGTATTCCATCTGACTTGCAATCAGTACTTGGGGTACTTGCTACCCAAACAAAAGGTTCTACGCTCTTGCATGATCCACTATATGAGGGAAGGTTAAAGTATTTAGAGGAGTTAAACAAGATGGGAGCTGAAATTTATTTCACTGATCCACACCGAGCGATTATTAATGGACCAACAAAGCTGAGAGGGAACGACCTTGGTACATTTGATTTGCGAGGAGGAGCAGCCCTTATCATGGCAGCTCTCATGGCAGAAGGAAAAAGTACCATCAGCAACATCTATCAAGTAGACCGAGGATATGAGAGAATAGAGGAGCGATTACAAAAACTGGGAGCAGATATAACGAGGATATCTTGATATCCGAGTTACCCCGCCCTCTAAGCTGTTTAAGTAAGAGAAAAATCACAGTTTAAATGGCATAGAGGGCGGGGTTGCTTCCTTACAAAATAATTATTCATTATTATGTTCGTCAGCAAAATTGGTATTGATCTTGGGACTAAAAACTCTCTGGTTTTTGTGCCAAAAAAAGGCATTGTACTAGATGAGCCCTCAGTAGTTGCAGTTTCATTACTGGATAATAGCATTTTGGCGGTAGGGGAGGCTGCAAAAGAAATGACCGGAAGAACTCCCGATACCATTCGTGTGTATCGCCCTATGCGCGATGGTGTTATCGCAGACTATAGAGTTACCCTAGCTATGCTTCGATACTTTATTAAAAGAGCTATCCCACGATATCAATTCTTTAAGCCAGAAGTATTGGTCTCTGTTCCCGCTGGTATCACCTCTACTGAGAAAAGAGCTGTAGTTGAAGCTACAACGAAAGCTGGAGCACGAGCGGCATACGTTGCAAAGGAGCCTATCTTAGCTGCTATTGGAGCTGGAATCCCCATTAACTCAACCTCGGGTCATATGATTGTGGATATTGGAGGAGGGACCACTGAGGTTGCAGTGATTTCTCTTGGAGGCATTGTGAGCGCAACTTCCCTTCGGGTAGCGGGAGATAAAATGGATCAGGCAATCTCAGACTATGTAAAAACTAAATACAATGTTGCAATTGGAGAGAATACTGCAGAGGAAATTAAGAAAAAAGTTGGGTGCGCAACTCCTTTGAAGCAAGAGGCAATGATTGAAATCCGAGGGAGGGACTTGGTAGCAGGACTTCCAAAAAATATTAAACTCACCTCTACTGAAATCTCAGAGACACTGCAAGAGCCTTTGCAAGAAATTGTAGCAACAATTAAGGCTCAGCTTCGCGAAACTCCTCCTGAACTCTCAGCTGACATCATGGACAAAGGAATGATTATTTCTGGTGGTGGAGCTCTACTGAAAAATATTGATCAACTTATTTCCCAAACAACTGGTGTGCCATGCTTCATTGCAGAAGATGCTTTAACGTGTGTTGCCAGAGGAGCTGGGGTTGTCTTGGACAATTTGGATGTGTATAAAAAGAGTATTATGACAAAGAAATGATAGACTATTTAGCGCTACTTACAGGGGCATATGAGAAAGGGAAGCTTTCGCATGCGTACCTTCTTTCAGGAAATGATAACGCAGGAAAAGAAAAGCTTGTTCAAAACTTTACAACCTTTCTTCTTGGTGAAGATCCATCAAAAACTCTTGCCAACACAGTAAGAATACGTCCTGAGAAAGATGAAATTACCATAGGACAGATACGTGCACTAAAGAAACAATTGAGCTTGAGTGCTTGGGGTACTTTATATAAAATAGGAATTATTGAGCTTGCAGATACAATGAATCAAGAGGCGCAGTCCGCATTCTTAAAACTTTTAGAAGAGCCAAGAGGCAATGTGCTGCTTTTGTTGCAGGTTTCTCATCCAGCTCTCCTGCTTGATACAATTTGCTCTCGCGCTCAAGAATTAAAAATGTATACATTTGGCGAACCAAAAAGGAGCGATGCAAGTCTCCTTGCAAAACTTACAGCTTCTTCTATTGCAGAGCGGTTTGCCTTTGCAGAGCGCGTAAGTCAAGATCAAAAAATCTTGCAAAAAACATTACTGAATTTACAAAGAGAACTTCGCCTGCAGTTTCTAAAGGAACTTGGGCAAGGCGTAACTTCCACCCTTCGCATCCTTTACATATTTCAAGAAGTTCTTATCGCGCTTCGTCAAACTACAATAAATGGACGCTTTGCAATGGAACGTATTTTAATTGAACTATAATTATGGTTAAACAAACACTTTTGCGTATAAAGCCGGAGCTGGAAAAGACAATAGAGTTTTTTCGTCATGAACTAGCTAAAATTCGAACGGGTCAAGCAAGCCCTGCTCTTGTGGAGGATGTTATGGTTACTATGCATGAGCAGATGCTTTCTATTAAACAACTAGCTGGAATTTCATCTCCCGAAAGAAGACAAATTCTTATCTCTCCCTGGGATCCTGCTTCCATAGGTCCTATAGAAAAAGCTCTCTTAAAAGAGTCTCTTGGGATTTCTCCTGTTGTTGAAGGAAAGGTATTGCGTATTACCCTGCCAACACTAACGCAAGAATATCGTCAAACTCTATTTCACATTTTAGCTGAAAAGGCAGAACAAACAAAACAAACTGCAAGAAAATGGAGAGATGAAGGGTGGAGAGAGATTCAAGAGGACGCAAGGAAAGGGGATATTAGTGAAGATGATAAGTTTAAGGGGAAAGAAGAACTGCAAGTGTTAATTGATAGCTATACAAAACAGGTGGATGAGTTAGTTGAAAAGAAGAAGGTAGAGATTGAACTATAAAAAAACAAATGATAAATTTCAAATTCAAAAACAATGATAAATTTTAAATTTTAAATTAGAAATTGTTTTTAAATTAAAAATTAGAAATTATGACACTTATTATCGTTATCGCAAGCTTTCTTATTTTGGTTATCCTGCATGAACTGGGCCACTATCTTTTTGCAAAAAAGTATGGGGTAAAAGTTGAAGAGTTTGGTATTGGACTTCCCCCTCGCCTGATTGGGAAAAAGATAGGGGAGACTATTTATTCTATCAACTTACTTCCGCTAGGTGCCTTTGTACGCCTTGAAGGAGAGGAACAAGCTATCCCCGGTCCCCGAAGCTTTTCTGCAAAACCCATATGGCAAAGAATGGTTATCGTTGCAGCTGGTGTTGTGGCCTTTTGGCTTGTGGCCGTCATTATCTTTACTGGGCTTGGCGCTACCAGTGGTATTCCAACGGGAATTGGAGATGAAGAAACTGCAGGAGTAATAAATCCTCAAGTACAAATTCTTGGTGTAGCAAAGGACTCTCCGGCGAAAATAGCTGGCATTGAGCTTGGAGACAGCATTGTAAAAATGGTGAGCTCTACCTCTGGAGCATTTGCTTTCCCAACAAAAGTTGGGGAGGTGCAATCCTTCACCGATAAGGTAGTAGGAGAAGAAATCATTATTACTCTTAAGCGAGGGGATGAAATTAGTGAGGTTACGTTAATGCCAAGAATAGATCCACCCGACGGGGAAGGATCTATGGGAGTTGCTCTTGTGCGAACTGCATTTGTGAAATACACACTACTTGAGGCTCCCGTGCAAGGGGTAATTAGAACAGGAAAACTTACTGGAGAAATTATAGGTGGTCTTGGAGGCCTTGCTGTAAACCTTGTATCTGGTAGGGGCGTGCCGGCAGGAGTTGAATTTACAGGTCCAGTTGGCATTGTTCATCTTTTAACAAACTCTCTATCACTTGGAGTGCCTCACTTCCTTTCTTTCCTTGCTGTTCTTGCAGTGTACCTTGCTATCTTCAACGCTCTTCCTATCCCTGTGGTTGATGGCGGGAAATTGCTATTTTTAACAATAGAAGCAATACGCAAAAAGCCTATTTCAGAAACTTTTGAAAAGAGACTTTCTGCAATAGTGTTTGTCCTGTTAATATCAATGATGATCTGGGTTACCATAAAAGATGTTATTAGGATATTCTAGTATTAGAGAAAATTCTGCATAGTAAAGGATATGCCCCGTAAGGCAAAACCGATTATGTTCTTCTGGGTCTATGTGCTAGAAAGTATAAAGGATGGAGATACATACACAGGATATACGGAAAACCTGAACCGGAGATTGGAAGAACATAAGCGGGGCTATAATTTTTCAACAAAATTTAGAAGACCATTTAAAACAATTTATTTAGAGGCAAGCCTAAATCAAGAATACGCTAAACAGCGTGAGTGCTACTTAAAGTCCACGGCAGGAAGAAGATACCTTGCCCAACGCTTACGGCGCTACAGGTCTTCTTGAATCGGTTTTGCTTTACGGGGTATGCGACAGTCTCAGTTATTTACTAAAACTCAAAAAACACCTCCAAAAGAAGATGGCATAAATGCCCAGCTTCTGATGCAGGCTGGATTCATACACAAAGAAATGGCAGGGGTATATTCATTCCTGCCTTTGGGTCTTTTGGTGTTAAACAAGATTATTGGGATTATTCGTGAAGAAATGAATGCTATTGGGGGTCAAGAGCTTTTGCTTGCTTCACTGCAAGACGCAAGTCCCTGGCAAAAAACAGGGCGCTGGGATGATAACAAGGTAGATATTTGGTTTAAAACCAAATTGAAAAACAATACCGAGGTAGGGCTGGCAAATACACATGAAGAACCCATAACGAATCTTTTGCGCCATCACATCTCTTCCTGGAAAGATCTTCCTTTATACCCTTACCAATTTCAAACAAAATTTCGAAATGAGCTTCGAGCAAAAAATGGACTTTTAAGAACTCGTGAGTTTGTTATGAAAGACTTATATTCTTTTTCAAAGAACCAAGAGGAGCATGATGAGTTTTATGAAAAATCAAAAGAAGCATATGGCAAGATTTTTTCTCGCCTAGGTATTGGAGAACATACGTTACTAACATATGCTTCTGGGGGGAGTTTTTCTGAATACTCCCATGAATTTCAAGCAATATGCGAGGCAGGGGAGGATACTATTTATGTATGTCAAAAATGTAACATTGCAGTGAACAAAGAAATTATTGAAAAGCAATCAACTTGCCCCAATTGTAATGAGGGGAATCTCATAGAGAAACGCGCAATTGAGGTTGGGAATATATTTCCTTTGGGAACACGATTTGCCGATACCTTGGGCTTGGCATTTACCAATGAGGAAGGAAAATCAAAAGCTCCTATTATGGGAAGCTATGGCATTGGACCTGGACGCGCAATGGCAACCATTGTTGAGCTTTCACGTGACAAAAAGGGCATTATATGGCCAAAAGAAGTAGCTCCATTTGCGGTGCACATTCTTTCGCTCCCAGGTGGCAAGGAGGATGGGGAAGACGTATACAAAGAACTTCAAGACAATGGGATTGATGCACTGTACGATGATAGAGAAGAGACACGTGTCGGAGAAAAGTTAGCTGATGCAGACTTACTGGGTATTCCTTTGCGCATCATCACAAGCGCTAAGAATCATGATACAGGGAGCATTGAAATTTCAATGCGGGACGGAAGTCGCGGGCAAGAGTATGTGAAAAAAAGCGAGGCATTAAAATTTCTCCTGGCAAACATATGAAAAAACTACTGCAAAAACTACTCTCCTATTTAGGCCAAGATATCGCAATTGATCTTGGAACTGCAAACTCGTTGGTATATGTCCAAGGAAGGGGAATTGTTATTCAAGAGCCTTCAGTCGTTGCGGTAAACCAAAAGACTGGTCAGGTGCTAGCTATTGGAGCTGAAGCAAAACAAATGGTAGGAAGAACCCCAGCTCATATCGTAGCAACCAGGCCTCTCGTAAAAGGAGTTATCTCTGACTTTGAGGTAACAGAACAAATGCTCAAGTATTTTATTAACAAAGTTGCAAAAAGAAGGTTTCTATTCTCTCCTGGTCCTCGAGTTATTGTAGGAATTCCATTTGGTGTAACTGAGGTAGAAAAAAAGGCAGTACGTGACGCCACACTGCAAGCTGGAGCTCGAGAAGTGTACCTTATTGAAGAACCTATGGCAGCTGCCATTGGAGCTCGCCTTTTAGTGCAAGAAGCTGGTGGAAATTTTATCGTAGATATTGGAGGAGGAACTGCTGAAGTTGCCGTTATCTCTCTTGGGGGAGTGATAAATGCAAGGTCCTTGCGAGTAGCAGGGGATAAATTAAACGATGACATTATTAAATTTGCACAAAATGAATACAAATTGCTCATTGGAGAGCGTACTGCAGAGAATATAAAGATTGGTATTGGCTCTGCTTTCCCTCTTAAAGAAAAAAAGGAAATGTCTTTGCGTGGGCGTAATTTAGTATCAGGACTTCCTGAAGAAATAATGGTTTCAGATACAGCTATTCGAAAAGCAATGGAGCGCTCCATTAAGCAAATTGTGGATGAGATTAAGTCTGCAGTAGAACAAACTCCTCCTGAGCTTCTTGCTGATATCATGGAAAAAGGTATTTATCTTTCCGGTGGGGGAGCACTGCTTCGTGGACTAGACATCCTCATTGCAAAGGAGACGAAAATTCCTACATCCATGGTGGAGGATCCTCTAACAGCTGTGGTTCGTGGAGCTGGCATGGTACTTGAGAATCTAAACGACTTGCATGAGGTGTTAATTGAGACCGATGAACTAGAGCCGCCACACTAGTATGATTGAAAAAAAACAGGTACAACATATCGCAACACTTGCTCGCTTAAAGCTTACAGATGAGGAGGTTTTGGTGTATCAAAAAGACTTATCTGAGGTCTTGGATTATTTTGATATTTTACAAAGCGTCAATACAGAAAATATAGAGCCAATGATTCATTCCATAGTGCAAGAGAATGTTGCAAGAGAAGATATTGGGGTGCAAGATGAACCTGAAATTACCGTGGCCATAATGAAACTAGCCCCTTTTGTTACAGATGGATTTTTAAAAGTAAAAACGATCCTTTCTTTTAAATAGATACATGGACATCCAAAATCTCACTATTGAAAAAATTCAGGAGGGACTATTAGCAAAGGAGTTCTCTGCGCTGGAGCTTACCGAAAACGCACTAAAAAATATAGAAGAAAAAGAAAAGGATATTCATGCTTTCTTAAATTTGACTGCAACTCTTGCAAGAAACTCTGCCAAAGAGACTGATGGGAGAATCGCCAGGGGAGAGAATCTCTTACCTCTTTCTGGTGTGCCTTGTTCACTGAAAGATGCAATTTTAGTGAAAGGTGCGCCGTGCACTGCAGGTTCACGTATTTTAGAAAACTACATCGCTCCATACGATGCTACTGTAGTGAAAAAAATGAGCGAGGCGGGAGCTATCATTATTGGAAAAACCAACATGGATGAATTTGGTATGGGGGCTTCCACAGAGAATTCTAGCTTTGGACCTACCAGAAACCCACATGACTTACGTAGAGTCCCAGGGGGCAGTTCTGGTGGATCTGCAGCATCGGTAGCGGCAGGAGAGGTTACGCTGTCTTTGGGAGAGGACACAGGCGGCTCTATTCGCCAGCCAGCCTCCTTTTGTGGAGTAGTTGGACTAAAACCAACATATGGGGCAGTTTCAAGAGCTGGCATCATTGCTCTGGCCTCTTCTTTAGATCAAGTTGGACCTTTTGCAAAGACCACGAGAGACGCCGAGATTTTATTTAATGTTATTGCAGGCAAGGACCCATTAGATTCTACTTCTATTGATCACACCTACAATCTACAACCTACAACCTACAACCTAGAGGGCTTGCGTATTGGAGTTCCAAAAGAGTACTTTGCCAAGGGGCTGGATCCTCAAGTAAAGGAAGTTGTAGAGAATGCTATTTTAAAATTTCAATCCGCAGGGGCAACAATAGTAGACATTGAGCTTCCCAATACAAAATATGCCCTTGCTGCCTACTACATTATCAATACGTCTGAGGCATCAGCAAATCTCGCTCGCTATGATGGAGTTCGCTACGGAATGCACAAGGAAGCTGATAATCTTTTAAGTGAATACCTTGCCACTCGTGGAGAAGGCCTTGGAGCTGAAGTAAAACGTAGAATCATGCTTGGTACGTACGCTCTTTCTGAAGGGTACTATGATGCATACTACGTTAAGGCACAGAAAGTACGCTCGCTTTTAAAACAAGATTTTGATAGTGCGTTTTTAAAGGTAGATGTAATAATGGGTCCAACGTCCCCAGTCTTGCCCTTTGAGTTTGGCGCAAAGACTCATAGTCCTATGGAGATGTATTTGGTTGACACCTATACTGTTCCTGTAAATTTAGTTGGATTACCTGCAATCTCTCTTCCTGCAGGAACAGCTAATAATCTTCCTGTTGGTCTCCATGTGATAGCCCCAGCATTTCAGGAACACTTACTATTTTCTGTAGGGGAGATGTTAGAACACTTGTAAAACGATATATTTATTTTCTATGTATGTAATAATGTAGAGGTATGGAGAAATTAATTGAACTACTTTCTGTTATAAACAATCCTGGGATTCAGCAATCCATTGCACCCTTGCAATGGGTATTTGGGATTTTTGGGATTTTTTTGGTTCTCTTCTCTATATATATACTAACGCAGACAATGTGGCTAAATTTTCTCTTTCTTTTTGACTTTACCGAGTTCTTTACATTTCGCCCATACGGTCTTCGTCGCATGGCGCGAAGATGGCGACAAGTTCTCTTGCGCCTGGAAAGCGGGAATGAAGCAGAATACAAGCTTGCTGTAGTTGAAGTGGATGATATGTTAAGCAGTATCTTGCTTCGTATGGGTTTTCGCGGAGAAACTCTGGGAGACCAGCTAAAAATTTTAACACCTGCAATTGTTCCAAATTTACTTGAGGTAGCAGAGGCTCATCAAGTGAGAAACAATGTGGTACATGACCCTGACTACAGACTAACCTTGGAAGAGGCGCAAAGAACGCTTACTATCTATCAAGTTACTTTTAGTAATCTTGACCTCATATAGGACTATCAATTTAGAATTTAGCTTCACATAGTCTTGATTTATCTTTGCATGTAAGATATAGTCAAGTGGAATCCAAAAAAATGGATGGTACGCGGGGTAGTGGAGTAGTACCATGCGAGGCCCATAACCTTGTGACGCCGGTGCAATTCCGGCCCCCGCAACAAGTGAAAGCGATATCTTATTATGAAAACTTGGCGAAACCAAATTTTCCATAGGTGGGTTTTAAAGTAGCGAATGAAGTGAGCGATGCCGGCGTAGCTCAGTGGTTAGAGCAGGTTCTTCATAAGGACAAGGTCGGAAGTTCGATCCTTCCCGTCGGCACAGCGTAATAAATTTTCAGAAAAAATTTAAACGCTGTTGGAACGTAAAATTATGGAATAATTTGTACGTTCCACACGCAAGAAAGAAATACATCCCGCCTTCGCGGACTTCTTATGGGCTTTGCCCGCCGAAGCCCGCTATGGCGG
>JAQBTT010000020.1 GCA_027624865.1 bacterium | reverse complement strand
ACCACCATGATAGGGGAGATGACGAGTGCAACGTTAAACAAGAAATTCAAGATATTGTCAATAATACTGGTAAAATTGGTACTACGCAAAGGATTGCAAATCTGAGTTGTCTTTGAATCTTGACAAATCCCCTTTGCTTCTTCTGTAGCCCCTTTACATATTAAGTCCCCATCACATTGTCCATCATTCTCACAAGGGCCACATATTGGAGCAGCAGCATCTACTCTTTCTCCAAAACTTACGCCCCCTATCAAAATGACCAAGACAACTACCAAAACCAAAGTTTTTCTCATATTGTGTCATTGTACTTAGAAGAATAAGACATAGCAACAAGGTTATCCACATTTAAAAGCTCGCGGCAGAAACAACCTTATCCCCTTCATCCAGTCGCATAATTCGAACTCCTTGTGTGGACCTACTTATCTTTGCAATATCCGCAATGGCAGTGCGTATAACCTGGCCCTTTCTTGAGATAACAATGAGATCTTCTTCTCCTCCAGAGAGCGCCTTTGCATATACAAGGTCTCCTGTTTTTGAAGTAATGTTTGCAGTTTTAATACCAGACCCTCCTCTTGTTTGTATCCTATACTCTTTAAAATGTGTCCTCTTGCCATATCCATTCTCCGTAAGAATCAAAAGGTAATCAGCCCCTCCTAGTTGTTTGTGATTTGTGGTTTGTGATTTGTGATTTTCAGTTATTACATCCATACCAACCGTTTCATCTCCCTTTTTTAAACGAATAGCTCGCGTTCCAGCAGCAGACCTTCCCATGGCTCTTGCATCCTCTTCCTTAAAGCGAATAGATTGGCCCTTTTTTGTAGTAACGATAATCTGATCTTTCCCTGTACTCTTTCGTACAATTCTTAGCTCATCTCCCTTTTTCAAAGAAATAGCAATAAGACCAGAACGGCGAGCATTCTTAAAGTCTTCCAATGGAGTCTTTTTCACAAGCCCATCTTTTGTTGCCATAACCATGTACTTAATACCTTGCTCAATGTCCTTTTTCCCTAAAGCAAAAAGGTTTAGTACCTTATCAGTTGAACTTATCTCAACAAAATTAAGCAACCCACGGCCCTTTGCAACTCGCGTTCCCTCTGGAATCTCGTACACAGGCAATTGAAATACCTTTCCAGAGTCGGTAAACACCATTAAGGAATCATGCGTGTTGCAGTATAAAAAGTGTTCTACAATATCATCTGATACTGTCTTCATTCCTACAATGCCCTTGCCTCCTCTCTTTTGCAATTTATACGTTGCAGGATTGATACGCTTAATGTATCCTCCTTGCGTTAAGGTGATAATAGTTTCTTCTTTTGCAACCAAATCTTCTTCTGCAATCTCTCCTAACCCTGCAACCTGTACCTTAGTTTTTCTGTCGTCTCCAAATGTTTCCTTAACGCTCGCAAATTCTTTCTTTATAACCTCATCCACCTTCTTTGGGGCAGCTAAAATTAAAGTAAGTTCTTTAATCCTTGCTCGCACTTCTTTTAGTTCGTCTTCAATTTTTTTGCTCTCCAGCTTTGCTAACTGGGCAAGACGCATGTCCAAAATTGCATTGGCCTGCAAATCTGAAAGCTTAAAGGCTTTTTGCAATTTTACCTTAGCATCTTCACGGTCCTGCGCTCCCCTGATAAGTTTTATAACTTTATCAATATTTGCCAAACACTTGTGCAGCCCTTCCAAGATATGTTCTCGCTCCTTTGCTCGCGCAAGTTCATATTGCAAACGACGCGTTGTTACCTGGCGCCTATGGTCTATGAAATACTGCAAAATCTCAACTAGGGAAAGAACCTTAGGCTGAATACCATCTACCAGAGCCAAAAGGTTTAAGTGAAACGTCTTTTGAAAATCAGAAAACTTATACAACCTATTTAAAATCTTCTGGGGGTGTCCATCGCGTTGCAAGTCAAAGACAACTCTCATCCCATCTTTATCTGACTCATCTCGAATATCACGAATCCCATCAATCTTCTTTTCTTGCACGAGCCTTGCAAACTGCTCTACTAAAGATGATTTATTTACCTGGTAGGGAATCTCCGTGATAATAAGCTGAGGCTTCTTTTCGTCCTCTACAATTTCTGCAGTTCCTCTCATCACAATTGGCCCCTTGCCTTGTGAGTAAGCTTCAATAATTTCTCGCTTATTAAAAATAGTTCCTCCTGTTGGAAAATCTGGCCCCAAAACATACGTGCACAAATCTTCACTCGTAGCTTTTGGATTCTCAATTAAGTGACCTAAAGCATCAATCAATTCTCTTAGGTTATGTGGAGGAATGTTGGTTGCCATCCCAACGGCAATTCCCAGGGTTCCATTGAGCAAGAGCTGCGGAACAGGAGAGGGAAGTACTACGGGCTCTTTTCTTGATCCATCATAGTTATCAACAAAATCTACGGTGTCTTTTCCAATGTCGCGAAGCATTTCTTCCCCCATTCTTGACATTCTAGCCTCACTGTATCTCATTGCAGCAGCAGAATCTCCATCTATACTTCCAAAGTTTCCTTGCCCATCAATGAGAGGGTATCGTAGTTCAAAATCCTGGGCCATGCGAACCAAAGAATCATAGACCGCGGTATCTCCATGAGGGTGGTACCGCCCGAGCGTGCTCCCAACCACCGTAGCTGACTTTCGATACTTTGCAGCGTGTGTTAACCCATCTTCATGCATGGCAAACAAAATCCTGCGGTGTACAGGTTTTAATCCATCTCTTACATCGGGAAGAGCACGAGCAACGATAACGGACATGGCGTAGTCCAAGTAAGACTCACGCATTTCCTCCACGATTTCTCGGGGCTTAACGTTGCCTATTGCTGCTTTTTCTTCACTATTGTCCTTTGCTTTGGCCATGTTCTTTTAATTCTTGTAAAATTTCATCTGGAATCTCTATTTCTTCAAACGTTGGAAATGTAAGTCCTTCTTTTGTCTGCTGAATACTTTCCTCAACCTCTTTTGGAACTTTAGGCAGGGAAGTATTCCCAATGGTTTCTATAGCACTTCTTCCCCACCAAAAAAAGAGCACTATCCCCAGGCCTACAACTACTGTCCACAAAATCACTTTGCGTTGCTTGACTGGAAGCTCTTGAATTTTCATTGATGCCTCAAGACCACAATCTCCATTTCTGCCATTTTTTCTGACACATCCTTTGCCTTTAACGTAATCTTTGCTTGGGGCTCAAGCCCTTTCTTCCCCATTACTTGCAAAAACTCTGATACAGGAGCAAGGTTAGGTTTTAACTTTGGCAAAGCATAGTGCATAGGGATAACAATTTTTGGCTCAATTTGCGAAATGATTTTCCCTGCTTCTTTTCCATCAATAGTATAGGTTCCTCCAACTGGAATCATTAGCACATGTACCTGCCCAATCTTCTCTACTTGCTCTGGGGTTAGTTCCTTTTGTCCAAAGTCTCCCATATGGCATATGGTGATGCCATCTGTAGTTACCGTATATATTATATTTGCACCTCTTTCTTTCCCTTGCACGTCATCGTGAAAGGATGGAATTCCTTGAACAAATACTGACTTTACTTCATACTCTCCTGGAGAATCAATAATGAACGGGTCTCCTTTTACGATTTTTACATTATTGTGGTCAAAATGACCATGCGTAATAAGTACAACATCTGCCTCTTGCGAGGGCAGTTTTATTCCAAGAGAATCTTCAAATGGGTCAATTAAAATCTTTATCTGCTCTTGTTTCCCTCGCGAAACAACCACAGAAAAACAAGCTTGGCCTTTCCACACAATTTGCATATGCAGTAAGTATAGCACAAAAATCCCAGTATCCAAGTTTCCACGCTCCCCAAACCCTAATTTCCCTATTACAATACCTATCGTTTTCAGCTTTGACATTTTACGTGAACTGGCGTACACTAAGGAACATGCAAACTCTGCAAGAGAAACCTATAGAAAAAATGGAACTATTTCGTCCCTTTCGCATAGGAGACATCGTGGAAGGACAAGTTATCGGAATTGGAAGGTCTTCTGTGTACTTGAATCTGGGCCCTCAGGGTACCGGTATTATCTTTGGCAGGGAATTTAAAGAAGAAAAAGAGCAATTAAAAGGTGTTAAAGTAGGAGATAGCGTTGCTGCAAAAATTGTGGAAATTGAAAACGAAGAAGGATACGTTGAACTCTCACTTCGCGAAGCAGGCAGAGAACTTACCTGGGAGAAACTTAAAGAACAAAAGGCAACAGAAGGACTTTTGAAAGTAAAAGTTGTAGGAGCAAATAAAGGAGGTCTTCTAGCTGACGTGTTTGGAGTACAAGCGTTCTTGCCTGTATCTCAACTTTCCCAAGAACACTATCCTAAAGTAGAGGATGGAGATGCCTCAAAGATTCTTACAGCTTTGCAAGCATTTATGGGAGAGGAACTGGAAGTTGAAATCTTTGATTTGGACCCTAAGGAAGGAAAGATTATTCTTTCAGAGCGAAGCAAAGAGCGAAGAAAGCTCAAGGAGGTTCTTTCTCAATACAAGTCAGGAGATGTTATAGATGGTGAGGTTACTGGCGTAGTAGACTTTGGAGCCTTCATTAAGTTTGGACCAAAAGAGCAAGAGATTGAGGGCCTCATTCATATCTCAGAGATTGACTGGCAAATTATTGATAACCCTTCACTATTTTTGAAAATTGGCGATAAACTAAAAGCTCAAATCATTGATATCTCAAACGGAAGAGCATCTCTTTCACTAAAAGTATTAAAAGAAGATCCTTGGAAAGAGACGGCAAAGAAATACAAAAAGGGAGATATTGTAGAAGGCAGAGTAACAAAGCTCAATCCTTTTGGTACCTTTGTTGAAATTGAGCCTAAAATTCAAGGACTTTGCCATATCTCAGAGTTTAAAACAAGAAAGGCAATGGAAGATGCATTGCAAGTTGGAGTTACCAATAAATTTGAGATTTTAGAGATTAATCCTGAAGAACACCGAATGTCCCTTAAGATTGCCTTGCAAGTAAGCGGGAAAGTCCCAGAATCAAAAGAGACGACCCCAGCGCCAGAAGAAAAGCCAGCAGAGTAGTGCTATTGAACAGACGGAAAGAATCTTGAGAGGATCCACTGGGGTCCTTTTTGATTGCAAAAGAAGAAGAGCTTTTAACTAATTCCTGAAGTCCTTTGCTATTTTTACTTCTTGGCGTTCCACCTGGAGCTCCACTCGTTTGCCACTCCATGCAAGGGAGAGACCCTTGCATCATGCAAGGGTCTCTCCCTTGCATGCGTTCCATGGTGCGCTTGCTTGCGTTCTCACCAGCTTGCCATCCACTACTTCCATCTACCTCATCAACGACATCCCCAATGCTGTCTTTTATAGCAATTCTCATTCCATCATTTACAAACTTTCCTGAGAGATTTGCGTAGTTTATATCAACCCCGTAAGGCAACTGCTGTTGCTTTACGGGGTCAACGCCATCAATCTTATCTGAAGCTCCTATTAAAAAATATCCTTGTGCAAGAATGGTTCCGCGCAAAGGAATAGTAAAATATATCTCATCTCCCTTATGCAATTGAACGCTCCATCCATCCAAACTCAAAGAATCCTCTCCTGTGTTATATAGCTCCAGCCATTCATATCTCCATTCCTGCTTTGTATCTACCCCTTTCACTGGAGTCCCCATCCAGGCGACTTCGTTTATTACCACTGTTCCCATCTTTAGCCCGTGGTCTGCCGCATAGGCAGGCTCTACGGGCCACGCAATTTCATTGATAACCACAAAAGGCGCTTGCTGAGCAGCTGCAAAAAAGGGAACCGCCCCAAAGAGAAAAATCAAAACAAAAACCATATCCCATTATATCTCATATCCTTAATCTCTTTAAGTTTTCCCCGCCCGACTTCGCCTGGGCGAAGGCCAGGCGGGCGGGCACACCCCTTCGGGTCTGAAGACCCGTCAGGCCATTCGGCTCTGAGAGCCTCAGGCTCGATGAGGTCTGAACGACTTAATCCGATTAAGTTTTCCATAGGGGTGGTGCACTTGAGAGTTGAATTCAGTTTACAAAGATTTGACAAATTCAGGGGAAGATGGTATAAACACAGGCAGCTTGGGAGACGCGTGCTCCCAAAGATTCATACGAGGAGGTGCGTCATGCACATTCCTGGATTGCTTGCTATACAAGCAGCCATGGCAGACAAATCTTGGACATTCGAGCAACCGCCCAGACCTTACAAGAAAATTGGGGAAATCCCGCAAGGGTTCCTTAAGCCAACCCTGGAGGTAAAACTTGAACCCCACCTACTCGCCCTGCACGTGGACGGCGAAAAGAACCCTACGAAGATTCGGGTAGAAAACGGGGGTTCGCGAGTACATATTGGCGTGTGGAGAAATAAGGAAGGTAGACTGCTCACCACGTATCCTCAAAATCACGTTCGCCTTCTTGCTGCCACAACAAAGCACATTGCCATGTGGGAAGTGGCAATAATTTTTCAGCACGAAGAATTCTTCCTTACAGCACAGCAAACCCTCAACATCCCTCTTGATCAACAGGATGCCGGGGGCGTACTCTATGCAGAGTCCACGCGCCTGCAAACCTGGCCGCAAATGGTGGAGTTCTTGGAAGAAGATCTGGACCACAAACTTCTCATCATGCCCAAAAAGGAGGATGAGGGCATTCGGCCTGGGCACGTCATATGGTATAACTTTGCCCAGGGCATGGGACTAATCCAGACGCGCAAAGGAGAGGCAAGGGTTCACTGGTCTCAGATTGCGCAACGAGACCAAGGATTCCGCTACCTTGTGGCTGGCGAGCCCGTCATCTACCAGATCATTCCTATGACGCAAAAGCCAGGGCCGCAACGCACAACCCTTCGATGGCAGGCAGTAAACGTACGGCCTCTCTAGCTCCGACGGATGAAAAGGCCTCATTGCAGCCAGCAGTGAGGCCTCATTTTTTTTCTTGAAATTATCTCAATTTCTGCTACACTGTGAGCACAATGAAAAATCTTGGTAAAAATTTTCTCTTTGTTATTCTCATCTTCTTGGGAATCTCGCTTCTTTTTGCTGCGTTTGCAAAACCTTTTGAAAAAAAAGATGTTATCTCTTTAACACAACTTGCCCGCGATATTGAAGCAGGGAGCGTTCAAAAGGTAAGCGTTACCGCAGGAGAGCTAAGTATTATATATAAGGAGGGGGAGATTGAGAAAATCTCAACCAAAGAAGAGGACGCTGCTTTGAGCGAAACCCTTTTGAACCTTGGTCTTTCACGGGAAGCATTGGCGCAAGTGGAAATTGAAACCAAAAAAGAGACTGGCCTTTTGGTCTGGCTTCTCCCCCTATCTGCGATTCTTTTGCCTCTACTGTTTTTTGTTCTCATATTCTTTTTCATCTTCAGGCAAGCAAAAACAGGACTTGGTCAAGCCTTTGACTTTACTAAAGCTAAAGCAAGACTTTTTGGCGCTGAAGGAACGAGCAAAGAACGCATAACCTTTGCAGACGTTGCGGGGCTGAAAGAAGCAAAAGAAGAGTTAAATGAAATTGTGGATTTTTTAAAGACTCCAAAGAAATACCTTCATATGGGAGCTAAAATTCCACGAGGAGTTCTGCTGGTGGGAGCGCCCGGAACTGGAAAAACTCTTTTGGCGCGCGCCGTTGCAAATGAAGCTGGTGTTCCATTCTTTTCTGCCTCAGGTTCTGAGTTTATTGAAATGTTTGTCGGTGTGGGGTCTTCGGTTACAGGAGATACACCGGTGCTCATCCGAAGCAACGAAGGAACACGCCTGGTTCCTATCGGCGAATTTGTTGACACCTACCATAAAGAGAACGAAGAAGGACGAATGATTCCGATAGAGAATATCCAAACGCTTGGATACGACACCGAAAAGACAAAATTTCGAGGTACTAAAGAAAAGGGGGACTACAACTACTTTGGGAACAGTTCCTGGAAAAATGTACGGGGAGTATACCGCCATAAAGTACATGAGATTTACGAGATTGAATACCTTGGCGGCATGCTTCGCATGACTGGAGATCACAGCATCTTTGTGCGCCACCGAAACCTCATTACCTCAAAACGCGTGGACGATCTCAAAGAAGGCGAGATCATTGTTAATCTCCCCTTCAAGGTGCGGAGCAAGTTCATTGCCGGCATCGGCACCACACACCGAGTAAAGGCCCACAAGTTCACCGAGGATACGCCAATACCCATTCTTTCGGTATGGAATGAAGATGACGAATACTCTTCATGGGAAGGAAAATACGCATATGCCCTGGGGGAGCAAACAACAATGTCCCAAAAAGCGATCGGGGAAAACATTGGAGTTTCTCAGGCAACGGTCGGATTATGGCAAAGGGGGATACATGAGCCGCATTTTTTAAATAGCGCCTCGCACAATATCCGTAAACAACTTCCCCAAAGCGTTCCGGCGACGCCTTCCCTACTTAAACTACTCGGATACTACACGGCAGAAGGCAGAACAACAGATTATTATATGCAATTCGTCTTCGGACTGCATGAAACCCAGCTCCACAAAAACTGCATTGACCTTATGGAAGAGGTCTTTGGTTCAAAGCCACACCTTGAGGAAACAGAAGATAACTCGCTACGCATCACATATCATTCCAAAGCGCTCAGTGAATTCTTTCAACAGCACTGCGGCAATGGAAGCAAGCGAAAACACATCCCCACATTTCTCTGGGATCTTCCCGAGGAATACTTTTTAGCATACCTTCAAGGATACACTCTAGGAGATGGGTACACCGACAAGAGCGGGCGCCTTGCGGCATCTTCCGTAAGCAAACAACTTATCCTGGAGCTGGTATGGCTTTCTTCAATGCACGGCATTCAGGTAGGCTTTAGTGAAGGAATCAACAAAGAAGGAAGGATCATTGAGCAAGGCAGTAAGCCTCTTCCCGAGAGCATATACTGGACAATCAAGTTCGGCAAAACCTCCCACCCCTTTGCTCCCACATCAAAATACCCCAATCAATTCAAAAAACCCATTATCCGCAAGATTACCAAGAAACCCTACGATGGGTATGTGTACGACTTGTGCGGGTGTGACAACGAAGCATTCTTTGGAGGAGTCAAACCAAGTCTTTTGCATAACAGCCGAGTACGAGACCTTTTTGCTACTGCAAAAAAAGCAGGTCGTAGTATTATCTTTATTGACGAGCTAGATGCTATTGGCAGACAACGAGGCTCTGGGTTTGGAGGTGGGCATGATGAACGAGAGCAAACCTTAAACCAAATCTTAGTAGAAATGGATGGGTTTGAGCGTGATGCCACCACTATTATAATCGCAGCAACAAATAGACCGGATGTTCTGGACCAAGCTCTCCTGCGCCCTGGCAGATTTGACCGAAGAGTCATGCTTGATTTGCCAGACATTAATGACAGAGAAGCAATCTTAAAGATTCACAGCAAAGGAAAACCTTTGGCAGAAAACACTAGACTTCGAGAAGTTGCAGAGCGCACCCCAGGATTTGCAGGAGCAGATTTGGAAAACTTAATGAACGAGGCTGCCATTTTTACTGCCCGCAGAAACAAATTGCACATTGGACAGGATGAGCTTCTAGAATCCATTGATAAAGTACTTTTAGGGCCTGAACGAAAAAGCCACGTCTTTTCAACAAAAGAAAAGGAGATTACCGCTTTCCATGAAGCAGGCCACGCTTTGGTGGCTTCCTTGATTCCTCACGGAGACCCAGTTCGCAAGGTTTCTATTATTTCCCGAGGAAGAGCAGGAGGATATACCCTAAAGCTTCCAAGCAAAGAACGAAACTTAAAAAGTAAAGCAGAATTCCTCTCTGATCTTGCTGTGCTTCTTGGAGGATATGTAGCAGAAAAACTTACCTTTAAGGATACCACCACCGGTCCTTCAAATGACCTGGAAAAAGCAACTGAAATTGCACGTTCCTTGATAATGGAGTATGGTATGTCAGAAAAACTTGGCCCTGTAACCTTTGGTTCTCGTAATGAGGGAATGTTCATGGGGGGAATGGGAGGTGAGAGTCAAAACTATTCAGAAAAAATGGCAGAGGAGATAGATAGAGAGACAACGCGGCTTATAGAAAACGCAAGGAAGCAAGCTGAGCAAATCTTAAAAAAGAACAAAAGTACTCTTGAGAAGATAGCTAAGGTTCTCATAGAAAAGGAGACAATAGAGAGAGAAGAGCTTGAGAAGATAATAGGGAAAAAGCAAAAGAAATAGCGAATGCCTCCTTCTCCCGATTAAGGTGGGGATAACTTAATCGGGAGAAGGACAAAGGCGCGCGTAGCTCAACGGTAGAGCAATGCTCTTATACAGCATCGGTTCTAGGTTCGAAT
>JAQBTT010000019.1 GCA_027624865.1 bacterium | reverse complement strand
ATCTCAGGAATTTCGAAGATGGTTGCTTTAGCAGCCTACGAACGCTAGTGACTATGCTATGCACATACTAATAACACAAGGATTTATAAACAAGCGAGCTTTATAAACCCTTATAAACAAAATAGCCTAAAAAGACTTATATTGTCTTCTTAGAAGATTTAAAATCCGATTCGGGGGTTATACCATGAAAAAAGAAATAAAAGAGACTAAAAGCGCCAAACCAGCCAAAAAAGTTAAGAGAGACATAAAAGTAGTAAATATAGTGGTCAGTACATCCTTAAACCACGAAATACCTCTTGAAAAGATGGCTGCAACCCTATCTAACACCGAATACAACCCAGAACAGTTCCCTGGACTGGTAATTAGAATAAAGGAACCAAAAACAAGCGCACTAGTTTTTAGTTCTGGAAAAGTAGTCTGTACGGGAGCAAGAACCATGGAAAACGTTCACCTCTCCATTAAAAAGATAATCAAAAGTCTTGAAAAAATAAACATTAAAATCACAATAGAACCAGAGGTAAAAATCCAGAATATTGTAGCTTCTGGCTCAGTTGGAATGGATCTCAACCTGAATGTTCTAGCAATGAAACTAGAAAATACTGAATACGAACCAGAACAGTTCCCTGGACTAGTCTACAAGTTAGAAGAGGCAAAGGCCACGTTTTTGCTCTTTAGCAACGGAAAGATCGTCTGTACAGGAACAAAATCTGAAGAAGCAGTTCATTCAGCATTAGAAAAGTTGATTGTAAACTTAAAGAAAGTAAAAGCATAAGACTTACAAATAATTTGAGAGGCGACTACTGTGGGGGAAGTAGATGGTCCTGTTCCTGAAGAAGAACCGAAGGGGGCAGAGTCCGTTGAGAAATTTAAGGAGTACATTGAAAAAAATCATCTAGCTACGTTAAACGCTAATCTCCGAAAGGGGCAAAAAGTTCTGATTCTAGATTTTAAAGATTTAAGTTTGTTCGATGTGGATCTTGCCGCACATGTTCTTGACCAACCTGAAAAAATGATCGAAGCAGCAGAGCTAGCTACAACTTACTTTGACCTAGAAGGAAATCCAGAAGTCAAAATTCGTTTTACTAATCTTCCACAAGGACAAGAACTACTCATCAGAAACATTAGAAGTCAACATCTCGGCAAGCTCTATTATATGGAAGGAGTAGTCCGACAAAAATCAGATGTTCGGCCGCAAGTAACTTCTGCAAAGTTCGAATGTCCCTCTTGTGGAAATACCTTTTCTGTATTACAGCTTGAAGATCAATTCAAAGAGCCGTCACGTTGTGGGTGTGGAAGGAAGGGAAAATTTAAATTACTTTCAAAAGAACTAGTTGATGCCCAAGGTATCACCTTAGAGGAATCTTCCGAGTCGCTAGAAGGCGGAGAGCAACCCAAACGAATGAAGGTCTTTCTAAAAGACGATCTTGTCTCGCCTCTTTCAGAACGTAAAACGGCTCCAGGTGCAAAAATATTAGTAATAGGGTCAATCAAAGAAGTCCCAATTACGCTAAGAAGCGGAGTAAAATCAATTCGATTTGATTTACTCATAGAGGCAAATAATATTGAGGCTGTAGAAGAAACGTTCCTGGATGTAGCAATTACAGAAGAAGAAGAGCAGTCCATCAAAGATATCGCGGCAGATCCAAACTCGACAGAAAGACTAGTAAATTCAATTGCCCCCTCGATTTTCGGACACGATCTCATTAAAGAAGCAATCCTTCTGCAGATGGTGGGCGGAGTACATAAGGAACGTAAGGATGGGGTGAAAAGCCGAGGGGACATGCACGTTCTGCTCATAGGGGATCCCGGTTCTGGGAAGTCCGCGCTACTCAAAAGAGCAAACATCATAGCACCAAAATCAAGATATGTTTCTGGAAAGGGAGTCTCAGCTGCAGGACTAACCGCAAGCGTAGTAAGAGACGAATTCCTACAGGGTTGGTCCCTAGAAGCAGGAGCGATGGTACTCGCCTCAAACGGACTCTGTGCGATTGACGAGATGGATAAGATGACTGATGAAGATAGGTCTGCGATGCACGAAGCTATGGAAAATCAAACAGTGAGTATCTCTAAAGCAAACATCCAAGCAACGCTCCTCGCGAGAACAACCGTCCTTGCTGCAGCAAATCCCAAGTATGGACGATTTGATCCCTATGGAAACCTTGCAGAACAAATAAATCTGCCTCCCGCATTAATTAACCGTTTTGATCTTATTTTCACCATTAAAGACCTTCCAGATAGGGCGAAAGACGATAAGCTAGCATCCCATATGTTAAAATTACATCAAAAACCCCAAGAAGTCCAACAAGACATCGACACAAACCTCCTCAAAAAATTCATCGCATTTGCGAAACAAAAAGTGCGGCCAAAACTATCTGATGAGGCCATTGAGGCAATTAAAGAATACTATCTCAAAATGAGATCGAGTGGGAGCGCAGAAGGAGGAGTAAAAACAATCCCTATCTCTCCTCGTCAGCTTGAGGGCCTAGTGAGAATGAGCGAAGCGAATGCACGACTTCGTCTTTCGGGCGAGGTAGAAAAAATAGATGCGCAAAAGGCCATCGCTATCCTTGAATATTCGCTCATGGATGTCGGATTTGATAAGGAAACAGGAAAGATTGATATTGATAGGATTGCTACCGGTGTTTCTGCTTCGTCAAGAAACAATATTATGGTGGTAAAAGAGATTATCACTTCGCTAGAAGCCAAGGTAGGAAAAACCGTTCCTATCGATGACATTGTAGCAGAAGCAAAAGCAAAGGGCCTTACTCAAGAAAAAGTAGAGGAAGTCATCGAGAAATTAAAACGTGCAGGAGATATTTTTGAACCGAAACAGGGGAGTATAAATCGATTATGATGGAAACAAAAACAATTCAAAAAAGACAGGTAGCATGGAAAGTGCTCATAAAAGACCTCCTTGAGGGAGAATACGTTAAGGGCGAAGGAGAATGGCAGCCAAACTACATCCTCCATAACGAAAAGAAAGTTGCTCGAGCAAACATCTTAGGAGTAGTTATCGGAAAAGAAGATTCGCAGTTCGGAAGTCTACGTATCGATGATGGCTCTGGCCAAATCGTAGTACGGAGTTTTGAGCAAAATCCAGGATTAATGTCCTCGCAGCCAGGATCACTAGTGTTAATCATTGGTCGACCAAGAGAATACATGCAAGAAAGATATGTTGTTGCAGAGATTGTCCGAGAAATCACCGACAAAACCTGGTTTGAGATCAGAAAAAAAGAAACAAATGGCTTTGCCTCGCCTATACCTCCTCTTGAATCCACTCTACCTAAACTGCCAAAAGAACCTACGCCAGCAAAAACACTTCCTCCAAAAAAAGAGACAAACGAAGTAGACCCGGAAGTCGTATGTGCACTTATTAAAGAAAAAGACGATGGTGCTGGTGCAGACATGCAAGAAATTATCGATCACCTCCAACGAGATGATGGGGAGGAGATTGTAAAAAGAATGTTAGCGCAAGGAGAGCTCTTCGAAGTCCAACCGGGAAAAATCAAGGTTTTAGAATAAGACTGGAGTGATAAAAACTTCAATCAACGCAGCAACAAACAAAATTGCGATTGCTAAAACGATGAGGTCGCTCGCATCCACAATAACTGCGTTAAATCGCTTAGAGATAAAGTCGTGACGAATAACCCCTATAGAGATAATTCCTGCAGCCAATCCCCCAACAAAGTACGCCAATATTTCTGGAATACCATGGATAAAGTAACGTAATAGTCCCAATGACGAAATCTCAAAATAATGAAATATCCCTGAATCTGCAGTAATGTTTGATCGGATAAAATTCCCGATAGCAGTTCCAATAACCGAAGCGTTCCAAGTCAAAATAAAAATCGCACCAGAGCCATACAAAAAAGAAAAGATAAGGCAAAAGATAAGAACCTTAAGATTATTAAAAAATATTCTTGAAAAAAATGCAGCCGAATGAACCACGCTCCCCGTTACCTGAGTATTAACATCTGCTATTGTCTGTGTCTGAACCGCAAAAAGTTGAAGGGTGATGTCTGCGGGCAACACCACGTACCCAAAGGTAAAGGCAAGTGTAGCGCCCAAAAAAAGAAAGACAAAAAAAGAAAGTGCCTTACCATGTTGTTTAAGCAAGTACGTTTCTGAACCCCCTTGCATGTCTTTTTCTTCCTCTAAAATTATAGTAGAATACATCAAAGGAACTGTAGCAAGAACGGTGAGAAAGACCATCACGAGTGATGCATGCGACTTAAAAATCCACAAAGAAAGCATCATCGCAATAGTGGCATAAACAAATCCTAAGAAAAAAAGTTTCCAGGGCTTACGTTCCGCCGATGCTGCACTAAATAAAGACTCAAGGACCATTAACTAAATGTCTAAAATCGAGTATATATAGCTTTTGTTTCTAAAACCAGCTTCCAAGTCCGACTTGTTTGTCTTTTTCTCTACCAAACACCCCCTCTACGCGTCGCTTAACAAGATCTAAGCTTTGCTGTGTGTACGAATCCAAATTGTACTTTGTTGCTAGGCTAATGGCTGGTTCAAGATATTTTACAATCGAGCCCTGAGAAATAGTAAAGATAATCGTTCCCTGACATTCCGTGCATCTCCCAACCAATGGAGGACGCCTATATTTGGTATTGCAATTACTACAGCGAAAAACCTGTTGAGAAAACTTCCGCAGATTTCCCTTAATATCTCTAATAAAATGCTTATTAATCACAAGTTTTGCTACGTCTGCCTCATCTACAGCCCGAATACGATCAGCAAGGTCCATCTGTCCCTGAAGTTTCTCCTGCATCGAGGGAAGCGTCTTGTATGCACTACACATGACTCCTTGGTTAATATTAGAAATGCCATGAGTAAATCCCATTCCTTCATATTGGGCAGGCGTATTCAATCTCTTCCCTAGTTGTTCTATCTCTATCTCCCACGGCCCCCCATACTCCAGTGCCGCTTCGTAAAAGGAAAGGGGATACTTCCAAACTACATCCACATCAAAAACCATATCATCTACCTCTGAAGGAATAACTCGCGAAGTAAGAACTAGTGATGCATCCTGTGTAGCCCCCCTAGTATTGGGTAAAAATTGTCTAGAAAAATTGAGAAGGGTATCTAAGAGCAAAGTAACCGAAGCCTCATCTCCATCGCAATCTCTTCGTGTTGCAGCATGAAGCATCGGATGTGCAAAGAACCCTTGAGTTTTAGAAAAACCGATAATTCTCGCAACAACAGAGGAGGAGGTGTGGGGTGCCAACGCATTGACAAGATGTCCTGCGAGATCCTTAGTGGTCTTAAGGTTGTAAAAGGCAGGTACGCCATAAAGCCTCACCAAAAGATCGTCAAGAAACTTAGTCGTCCTAAACAGAATGTCGTCTGCGCCCTCCTCCGGACTATCTGGACATGCAGGGAGAATGATGTCTTGGGGTTTAATCTCAAGAATCTGGCCCTCCTCAGTGAGTTCTTTTCCATAACAGTCTAGAGTATACCCCAAAGAGCGCAGCTTTTCAATCGAGGTCCCTATTTCGTTAGGTTTAAAATGAGTGATGACCAGCTGAGTCATATCATAACGGGTAGTTCCATCCTTGTTGACATAAATATTGTGCTTTGCTCGTAAAATGCCTTTAGAGAGGTGTTCGGGAATGTGGTCTCGATTTGATGTTCCCCTAACTCCTTTAATCAAATCCGGAAGTACATTCTCCTTGAGATCTTTTCTCAACTTAGCAAAAAGGTCTGTGATCGCAATGGTTGTCTTGCGATACGTGCTACTGTTCTCCTCTTGTTTTAGAGATATTGCTCCTGTAGCTCTATCAGAAAATGCAGGCAAGGTTGTTGCCCCGCATCGCTCACAAACCCCAAAGAGCGCGCCCCCCTTACAAACCTCACAATAATAAGTTTTGAGTTCGGCAGTAATCTTTCCTTTCTGCATAGAGCTTTGAAAAGATCTCAGTTTTCCTCCTTCATCTCCGACGGGAAACAACACGTGGGGGCTTCCCGTCAACTTACGCATCTTAGCCTTTTCTGGTCGACCCATCCTGGCTCCAATAAAAACGCCGGACTTATCCTGTTGTTGTATAGAGCAAATTTCATTCAGCAGGTCTGTCGTGGTCTGTCCGTTGGTCTCAGAAAGTTCTCCACTAGGTTTTTGTTGATCGTAAAAAAGAGTAAAAATAACAAAGGCCTCGTCTGCCTCAAGAACAACGTGTTCATTAGCAACCGCCTTGTGGGGAACCCCCATTGACTCTAGATGTCCCTTCTGTATCACATCATAGGGGAACACAATCCGGTACCCTTTCCCCTCAGGAATGACCTTTCCTTTTTGGAGTGAAGCAAAAAAAGAAGAAAATTCGATGAAAGAGAGAATGTTCCAATGGTAGGTGTGTCTGGGGTGTAGCCGAACACAATAAATACGACAAAGCACAACTGCCTCCTGTGCAGAAGGAAAAGTATAGAGGGGTTCTGAAAAAAGGTGCTTGAAAAAAGAACCTTCAAGTCCAGTAGCAGTTGATGCTGCCGCAAAATCCAACGAACCGTGCCTCTCAACGATCGCTTTTTCGAGTTCCTGTATCCACCATTCCTCACAATATCCTGCAGGAATAAGTGAGTGGGCACGATTAAAGAAATCGCCATAGTTAAATAACAAATCTCCTAAAAAAAGAATCTTCACAGTCTCTGGAGAATATTTTTTTGCCTCAGCGAAACTCTGCAGTCTCCTTACGCTCCCATCCTTAAGTAAGACAATCGGGCCCTCGATCGAATCACAACAAGAAAGCGCAGTTGCCTTCCCAGGACGTTCAACCTTGAGTTGAGTGCCTACTGCAATATACTCATTAAGAATGAAAGAGGTTGCTGGATGAATGGCCGCAGAAGAATAACCAGATGCTCGCGACCGACCATACCGTAGCCGAAATCCTCCTGGACGAAGAGGGTGTGTTAATACGGGGCGGCCCGCAACAATATCTGCAATAAAGGTATAGTTGGGGGTAATTTTTTGGGTGCTTTCCGCTTTTCCCTGTGCTTTTTCTTTTTGTTGGAGTTTTAAAAAATCCTTCAAAAAATCCCAATGCTCAAGTCCAAATTCCTTAGACCACGAAGAAAGTTGTTTGTGTACTTTTTTGGCTTTCTGTGCAAGCCCCTCCCCTATAACCAAGCAAACTCCGCTCCGTATTCTGTTGGTCTCAACTCGTTCGAGATCCTTATGGTTCGAGACCTCTATTTTTTCGGAGGGATCTCCGTTAACCTGGACTGGCAAGTGCTCCATTAAAAACTGAACCTCCTTTCCGCTGGGAAGATACTGTAGATTGTTTACTCGGTCATGATAATCTTGTAATTCAGTTACGTTTCTCTGGATTTCCTTTTCGGTGGGGTCATATGCAGCATACCCCATTTTAACTCGAACATAGTCTGCAACAACTACTGAAACGGCGGCGGCGGTACCTCCTGCAGAACGAATAGGTCCAGAATACATGAGAGAAAAGTAGGGCTTTCCGTCCTTGCGGTTAGGTAATTTTAACTCTACAAACCCCTCAATTGGCGAAGCAACAATCCCTAGGGTGAGGTATGCAATCCCTACCCGGATGCCGGTCTCCATAGCCAAAAGCTTACTTTCAAAGGTGCCATATTTGGCCAGGGCGACCTCATGTGAAATAACTAATGCGACCCTCCAATCCAGGCTGCCGTATTCTCCCTCCAGCTCTTTGATTCTATCTGACAGCCCCGAGTTTGCAAGGGAGGGTGCAACGGTAGAAATAATTCCCTCTACTCGCTCTGCCATGTTCTTAGCTATAGGAACAGAAACAACGTTCTCCGGATCAAATCCCTTAGCACGAGCAAGGCTGGCTAACTTATAAGTTGCATCTACTCCTTCATCGATGGACTTAAAGTAAGCCTGCATCGCCACACTTGCTTGGGCCATTATGCAAACTTCATTATCTTGACCTCCCTAGTTTGTAAATTTACTGCAGGCACCCTTCCAGGTTCTGGGTTATGCCCCACTTTCTCCTGAAAAGAAGTTTTTGCCTGAAAACAAGATCCGCTAATCATAGTGATGTGTTTGTATTGGGCAACGCAGGATTTGTGAATATGCCCGGTAGCAAAAATATCTGGAACTTTTGAAATGACTAAGGGGTCGGCTTCCGGGCTCGGCACATACAACGTAGAGGTGTGGGTAGGTGCAAGGTGTCTTCGCTTCATCAAAAACTTCATAACAATATCTCCTCGATCGTACCCCCCCCGGTTCCGGATGCCATCTACCTCGGCAATATAATAATCAAAACTATAGCCATGATACAATAAAACATCAATCCCAGAAAAATGCTCTGATTTGTGAATAGTTATAAAAGAAGGATTAGAGACGGAAACAAGATTAGGCAACGCATACATTGCCTCTGCAAAATCAGAGTAATGGGGAGGTTGTGGTTCAGCAAGCCGGACCGGGTCGTGGTTACCTGTACAAACAATGATAGTAATGTGTTCTGGAATCTTAGAAAGATGTTCCGCCAAGTGATCATATTGTTTTTTAGCATCGGTAATCAGCAGCTCCTTATCCTGTCCAGGATAGATTCCAATCCCATCCACCAAATCCCCAACAATAAAAACGTATTTTACTAGTGCCGCGACCTCTCTCTGGGTTTCGCTCCCAACATCTCCCTTCAACCAACCGACAAACTTCCCAAATGCGTCCGGTAAAAACTCATTCGATCCGAAATGAAGATCAGAAAGAAAAACTGCGTATCCGGGCTCCGGGCTCTTCTTGAGTTCCCTGCTTGGGGTGTCTGGCCAAAACACCTCGTTAGCAAAAAAAATATTGTCTCCACTGGAACCTGCCACGCCTATAACTTCATCACAAACAATGTCCTTTGCCTCCATAAACACGTCTGGTTTGTTTTTATTGATAAGCACCTTCGTACTACCAGAAGGGTCCTCCACAGTAAGAATGATATTTCCGTTTTTGGTGGTGTCTTTACTTGAGACCATCCCGATAAAGGTTGCTCTGTCTCGCCCCGTGCGTTGGTTTATTCTTGAAATGGTAATTGCGCCCTGGAGTTCCGGGCGAGATCTTAAAATCGCCCCAATTGCTTTAAAGCGGGTATTAAAGTAAGCCACAAAGTCCTGGGGGGTCCTCTTTTTTGATTCCTCCTTGTGTGACGTGACTACCTCCATATGCGAAGCGTCCGCCCGCCGGGGAGCTTCCTGCAAGTGTTCTAGAAACCGATCATAGACTTCGGTGCCCTTTCCCTTCTCTACGTTCGCTGCAGCCCGTTCTAAATCTCGCCAGCTTACCTCCAAGCCAGGGTGTTTTAAAATAGCCGCCTGGACGTCTGGAGTGAGAAAGAGAAACGGGTCCTTTCCTTGTTTTTGGGTGAGCTGCTCATATAAAACGTCCAAGTCCGTTTCCTCGCCGAACCGAGAAAAGAGGTCTGCGCCTAGAAGAATGTCTCTTTCAAGAAAGAAAGAAATTGCCTTTTTCTTAAACTGATGTGTCTGTTCCATGTTCCTAGGTAAGAAGTGCTCTGCTTAGTCTGCTAAGAGAGGGCAAGCCCTTCCGCCAAGAGTTGTTCTGTTTTTTCAAAGATAGGGGCAGGAATCGCAAGCGAAATATCGCTAGTCCGCCCATACCTTCCCTTTGAAATAATACGTGTTGAAATAATTCCGAGCATATCCAGTTCAGAAAGAATGTCGGAAATTCTTCGTTGTGTTAAAGGTCTCAGCCCAGCGTGGGCAGACAGGTTTTTGTATGCGTCATACACCTCGCCTGTCGAAATGTTTCGTTTCTCCTTTTTTGTGCTAAGAATAATCGAGTAAAGTGTCGCCTGAGATTGTTTGGGTTGTGAAGTGATAATGTCTATTACTCTGTCTCGCTCAATTTTCTCCTCTGCCTGGTCAATGTGCTCTAGTTTCACCAAATCCTGGTTGTTTCTTTCTGCGATTTCCGCCGAAACCCGCATAAGTTCAAGTGCCCTTCGTGCATCCCCATGTTCTCGGGCGGCGTATGCGGCGCACTTCTCCACAACACCTTGTTGAACAACCCCCTCCTTGAATGCTAACGCCGTTCTTTTCCGAAGAATGTCTTGTAATTGAAACGCGTTGTAGGGGGGGAACACAATTTCCTCCTCTGAAAGCGAAGATCTTACTCTCGGGTCCAAGGTATCAACAAACATCAAATCGTTGGATATCCCAACTATCACAATCTGAGAGTGCTTAAGTTCTTCGTTCACCCTAACCAAATTATAGAGGATTTCGTCCCCCGCCTTTTTAACAAGCTGATCGACCTCGTCGAGAACAATCAAGACTAGCCCTTTCTGTTCCTCAACAATCGTGAAAAAAGCCTTGTAAACTTCATCTGTAGGCAACCCCGTAGCTGCAATCGTACCCCCACATTCGCGTATCAGCTGCGCAACCAGGCGATATTCGGTGTCTGCGAGCCGCTTCAGTTTACAATTAATATAGAGGCTCTTAATGGGGACGTTATGTTCTTTTGCGGAAATAACCAAATTACTAACAACGTGGTTGGTGGTGTGGGTCTTTCCTGTCCCAGTTTTTCCATAAATAAAGACATTAGAGGGCCTCCCCCTCCTTAATGATGGGGCCAAAATATGAGCAATCTGTTTGATCTGATCTTCCCTATGCGGCAAACTTTCCGGCAAATAGTTGGTTTGTAGTGCCTTCCGTTCAACAAATACCCCCTCTTTGTGAGCATAATCTCCAAAAAAGTCCTGCAATCCCGAATCCCCCATAATTCTCCATAGGAAATGGTGGTATTTAAAGCTTATCCTTTTCAGAGGACACCCCCCCATTTCCACTGCAACATAGCAAAT
>JAQBTT010000001.1 GCA_027624865.1 bacterium | reverse complement strand
GCTTGTTTCAAACGGGCATTTTAGCGAACCCTCCGTGGTGAGCGTTAAAAAATGCCCAGGGTATAATATAGTAAGCTCTTGTGAGCCGTAAAATCGCACTGGGCTATAATATACCTTACATTCCCTCGTTTTTCAAGCGTTCTAAGAGTTCTTTTTGCTCTTTTGTAAGTTTTGTTGGAGTAACAACCTCAATCTCAACGAGCATATTCCCGCGACCCAAGCCAGAGAAATGAGGAATTCCCTTTCCCGTAACCCGAAGCACCCTCCCAGATTCAATGCCTGGTGGAATAGTTAAAAGAATCTTGGTTCCTTCAATAGTTGCAGCCTCAATTTCGTCTCCCAAACCAGCTTGTGAAAACAAGATTGGCATTTTTACATACAAATCATCTCCTTTTCTCTTAAACACATTATGGGGTTTTACAAATACTCGAATGTACAAATCCCCTACCTTTCCTTTTCTCCTCCCCACATCTCCTTTTCCAATAATCTTTAAAATCTGATTGCTATCCACTCCTGCAGGAATTTTCACTTTAATGGCATCGTCTCCCTTAATTCTTCCCTCACCTTTACACACGTTACAAGGATGCTCTGGAATTAATCCCTCTCCCTTACATTCAGGACATAAGCCAACTTTAGTAAAGGAACCAAATACGGTTCTTTTAATTTGCTGAACCTGTCCTTGTCCACGGCAAGAGAAACACTCCTTCACCTTAGTTGCAGGCTCCGCTCCTACTCCTTGGCACCTGGCGCATGTTATAAACTTTGAAAGATTGATAATCTCTTCCTTCCCTTTCACTGTTGCTTCCAAAGGTATTACAATTTCAACTTCAATATCTTTTCCACTTTTAGTATCTTTTTCACCTCTCCCACCAAAGAAATCTTCAAATATTTCTCCGATATCAAAATCAAAGCCTTCTGAGAACTCTTCTGAGTCATGTTCATGAGGAGCTCCTCCTCCCCAACCCCACTGGAATCCTCCGGCTCCTCCTACCCCTGGAGCACCCTCAAATACCCTACCAAACTTATCATATTGAGCTCTTTTATCTGTATCAGAAAGAATCTGATATGCCTCTGCAACCTCTTTAAAGCGCGAAGCATCACCACCCTTATCTGGATGATGTTTATGCGCCAATCTCCTATATGCTTTTTTAATATCCTCTAAGGTAGCACCCTTTTGCACGCCAAGGATTTCATAGTAATCTTTCATTGTTCGCTATCGCTCACCGCTAATTAATGCTGATACTGGCTGATTTACGCTGATACCAGATATAGTGAATCGGCATCAATCAGCAAAATCGGCACATATCAGCGGTATTATTTTTCTTTAAACTCTCCTTCCTCTGGCTTCTTTTCGTCCTCCTTTGTTTCTTCTGCGGGAGCCTGCTCTTTCCCCTTTTGATTCAAAGAAGCTCCCACTTTCCCAATTGCATCAGAAAGCTCTTGGGTTGCCTTTTGCATATCCTCTATTACTTCACCATCCTTTACTTTACGCAGAGCGTCAAGCTTTTCTTCCACATCTTTTTTATCTTGCTCCAAAACTTTATCTCCAGCATCCTTCATTGTTTTTTCTACAGTGTAGATTAAGGTATCTGCCATGTTTCGTGCTTCCACCATATCTTTTCGCTTTTTGTCCTCCTGTGCATTTGCTTCTGCATCCTTCCGCATACGCTCTGCTTCTTCATCTGAGATACCAGAAGAGCCCTCAATACGTATCGTTTGAGTTTTCCCAGAAGCCTTATCCTTTGCAATAACACTCAAAATACCATTTGCATCAATGTCAAAGCTCACCTCAACTTGTGGAACTCCTCTTGGCGCTGGGGGAATACCATCTAGGATAAATCTCCCAAGAGACTTATTCCCTTCAGCCATTTGACGCTCCCCTTGCACAACGTGCACCTCAACTGAAGTTTGATTATCTGCTGCCGTAGAAAACACCTGAGATTTTGTTGCAGGTATCGTGGTGTTCTTTGTAATGAGAGGTGTGCTTACTCCTCCAAGGGTCTCAATACCCAAAGACAAAGGAGTTACATCAAGGAGCAGAACATCTTTTACGTCTCCTTGCAAAATTCCTCCTTGCACTGCAGCGCCCAAGGCAACTACCTCATCTGGGTTAATGCTGCGATTTGGATCTTTTCCAAATAATTTCTTTGTAGCTTCTTGAATCGCTGGCATACGAGTTTGCCCTCCCACCAAAACAATTTCATCAATATCTTTCACTGAAACTTTAGCCTCCTTTAAGGTTTGCTCCATCAATGCCATGGACCTATCAATGTACTCGCCGACCAAACTCTCAAGTTGCGCTCTCGTCATTTTAAAGTATAGATGCTTTGGACCAGAAGCGTCCGAGGTAATGAAAGGAAGGTTAATTTCAGTTTCCATGGAGCTTGAAAGCTCTATCTTTGCTTTTTCTGCTGCTTCTTTTAATCGCTGCAGCGCTAGTGGATCTTTGCTTAAATCAATACCTTCTTCCTTTTGGTATTGCTCAACGAGCCAACCCATAACTTTTTGATCAAAATCCTCTCCCCCAAGATGAGTATCCCCTCCTGTTGCTTTTACCTCAATAGTATCTTTGGAAACTTCCAAGATAGAAATATCAAAGGTTCCTCCACCAAAATCATACACTACAATTTTCTCATCTTTTTTCTTGTTTAAGCCATACGCTAGTGCAGCTGCCGTAGGTTCGTTGAGTACTCTTTTTACTTCAAGCCCTGCAATCTCTCCTGCTCTCTTTGTTTCCTTTCTTTGACTGTCATCAAAGTACGCAGGCACGGTAATAATTGCTTCTGTGATGGTCTCTCCTAACTTCTCTTCTGCATCTGCTTTGAGCTTTCGCAAAACCATGGCAGAAATCTCGGCTGGTTTTAACCATTTTTCCCCCATTTTAATTTCTACCCCTCCATCCTTTGCTTCACGCATGGCATAAGGCAAGAGTTTCTTGTCTTTTTGTACTTCCGCGTCGGCAAACCGCCGTCCCATAAGACGCTTTACCTGAGAGATGGTGTTTTCTGGATTTGTTATCTGTTGGCGTCTTGCTTGCACTCCCACCAACGTCTCCCCGTTCTTTGCTAAAGCCGCAACAGAAGGGGTAGTTCTTGCTCCCTCTTTGTTTTCGATAATTTTTGGTTCTCCGCCTTCAATAATTGCCATAGCGGAGAATGTTGTTCCAAGATCAATGCCTAATATTTTTGCCATAATAATGTTGTAGTTTTCTTTCTTGTTAAGCGAGGTAGTGCGTATTCTGCAAGCTCTCGGAGGCAGTTTGGCATGGTTCTCGCGAAGCGAGACAAACTGCCGAGAGTGCAGACCCCAAAATCTCGCTGGGATTTTGAGGGTTGGTTGCCAAGAATATGCACTACCGAGTGACCTTTACCTTAGCTGCTCTTAGTAATTTACCACCCACCACATATCCTTTTTCCAGTACCTCTACCACTTTCCCTGACTGTTCTCCTTCAATAGTAGCCACTGCTTCATGCAACTGTGGATCAAAGTCTTTTTCTTTTGCTTCAATCTCTTCAACCCCCTGACTCTTTAAGAATTCGCGTAATTGTTTTCCAATCAACAAGAATCCTTCAACTACCTTACTTTCTTTTTCTTCTTCTTTCAGCTCTCCTTCTGCTCTCTCTAAGTTATCTACCATGGAGAGAAAAGAAGAAAGGAAGCCTTGCTTGATATACTCTGCAAGCCCCTGAGTTCTCTCTTTTTCTTCCTTTTTATAGTTTGCAAGGTCCGCCTTTGCTCGTTGCCATCCTGCCAAAAACTCCTCCTTTTCTTTTGTGAGCTGTTCTATCTGTTTTTGTCTCCCTTCGGGAAATCTCCCAGAGGGAGATAATTTTTCTATTGCTTTTTTATCTTCCATCACATTCAAATGCACATTATTTACCTCACTATTATACACAAAAAAAACCTGTTGGTCAAGACGTGCCAGGTCACTGTGGATAGCTTCCTATTCTATTGTTCCTCAATCTGTTACAATATCGTAATGCGAAATATCATTGAACATAAAGGAGTAACCTGGGTAGATGTTCAAAACCCTACAAAGGAAGATGTAGAGTATCTTGGTAAAAACTTTGCTCTCCACCCCATAGCATCAGAACAACTTATTCCTCCTTCCTGGACAACCAAGGTAGAACATTTCACAACGCACCTCTTTTTAGTTTTATTTGTGCCAAACTACAGCAAGGAACGCAAGGCAACAAGACCCCGTGAACTTGATATTATTGTAGGAAAAGACTTTCTTGTAACCAGTCACTATAATTCCATTCTCCCCATAAAAGCTATCTTTGATGCGTGCATGCTGTATGAGGAAAAAAGAGAAGAACACATGGATAAAGGAACAGGCTTTCTTTTGTACCATATACTCCATGAAATATGGGAGGATCAAGGCGCCAAAGTGTTAAACGTAGAAAAAAAACTCACTCTTATTGAAGAATCTATCTTCCAAGGAAAAGAGCGAGATATGCTACAGGAGATCTCTCTTGCAAAAGCCGACATCATCAACTTCTGGCGTATTGTGCGTCCACAAAAAGGAACATTCAATTCACTCAAAGATATTTCTTCTGAATTCTTTGGAGAAGAAACCGTTCACTATTTCTCGCATCTTTACAACCACTGGGCGCGAGTGATGAGTACGCTCATCATTGCAAAGGAAACAATACAGTCTCTGGACCAAACTAACAACGCTCTTTTAACAGATAAAACCAATGAAATCGTAAAACTCCTTACTATCTTTGCAGTCATCGTCTTCCCTCTTACCTTAATCTCCTCCATCTTTGGTATGAACACCAAAATTCTGCCTCTCGTGGGACTCCCTGGAGATTTCTGGATTATCGCTGCTATTATGGCGGCAGGTACTCTACTTATGATTGCCCTATTTAAGAAAAAGAGGTGGCTTTAGTCAGAGTACTTAATATACGCCTGATCTCCAAAGCGAATATCAATGTACTCAAGATCCCCTCTTCTTTCAAGGGGGATTTTTTGCTCTATGACAGTCTGCAGCTTTGTTTGTTGCCATTCCATATTCTCTTTTAAATCTAGTAATATTCTCCACCCCTCTTTAGTAGCTCCCTGTACTTCTCCATTCTCTCCTAGCAAAAATGCTGCAATGAAGAGTTGAAAAAATTTCCCTGACTCCAAAAATCCTTCCCTAAAGTTTAAGAGTGTTAAAAGCAAAGAAGGATCCAACAGCTGTGTGCCCAGCGTTAGTTCTCCTTGTGAGCTAAATACTACATAGTCACTCACATTGCTTACTTCTTTGAAAGGAACTCCCTCTTTATCTATAGCAAAACAGATATCCTCATCTATATCGCCAGACGGACACCAAGTTCCAATCTGTTCTCGTTCCTCTACTGTAACCACTAGGGTCTCAGGAAAAGAACGTTTTAATGAAACGCTCCGAATGCTAGGAAAGAGAAAAGAGAGCTTCTCCTCCAAGCTCTTTGTATTAAGAAGTAAAATACTATTTTGAGGTATGCTAAAAAAGCTTTGCCAAAGATTATCCTGGACAGTAGAAAGAATATGTTCTGGCGCAATCTCACGCGCTCCTTGAATCTCTACACTTTGAACCTTCAGGAAGGAAGAAAACAGTATGATATAAAAAAGGAGGGCGGAGAAGGAAGCAGCACCTACCACATACCAAAAGAATCGTCTCCTTAAAAATGAGACTCTCTTTTTTTTTGTCCTAAAACGCAGAGGTTTCCTCATTACAAATGCCTCCTTATTCTTCTTATCGTTTCAAAAAGCGCAGTAAGCCAGTATTTTTTGCTCAAAGGATAGTCTTGAGTTTTAACGTAGAGCTTTGCTTCTCCTCCAAACCCCTGCTTAAAAAGTGTAGGCCCTGCCCAAGGGTGCTTTGGCTGCGTTTTTGGGTCAACGTATCCCCAGAAGTCATAGAGCGTGCACCCTCTCTTCTTTGCTTCTTTCAACGCTTCCCATTGCAGAAGATATGGGATGGAAAGCTTTGAGAACTGAGGGAGCGAGACTGCATGATGATAAAATCCAATGCCAGACCAAAATACCACAAAACTTGCGGCAGCAATTTCCCCTTTATACTTTCCAAAAAACAACACCACCCCATCATCTTTTACAAAGGATTGAAACTCATTTTCCAAGTACTCGCGCGAAAAAGGGACAAAGGTCTGGCGCAAAGATACTTGCTCATGCATCGCGCGAAAAGTTGCAATATCAGCAAAACTCGTTGACTGCTCCACCATAATATCTTCGTTGTGTAATGCTTGCCGCAATAAATAGCGTGTAGTTTTTCGCATCCCAGAAAAAAGCTGCTCCTCTGAAGCTATCAGACTTAACTTCCAGGAAGCCTCAGGATGCATCTGCGCGGGAGCGTTGCGGAAACCGAGTCGCTGAAAAATTGCCATGTTCTCATTACTTCTTTCCCAGATAGGATTTATCCGAATAAAACTCACTCCATCCTCTTTTGCAATATCCTTTAGTTTCTTAAGCAGGGTGTTTAGAATTTCAAATTTAGAATTTTGAATTTGTTTGTGATTTGTGATGTGTGATTTGTGATTTTTCACAACTGGTCCATGAGGCACTAAAAGAAAAGTTCCTCTTTTTGCAGCAACCTTTACCACAAGACAGACAGCTTGCAAGTTTACCCCATCATATATTCCAAGGCGCCATATCTCCTCTCGCATTACCTGCTGAAACTCCCCCCATTGCCAAGAATGCAAAAAAGTCTTATCTTCAGTTTCCTTTAAAAACCCTTCCCATTCTTCTTTTACTGTAATCTCTTTAATCTCCATGTCTGCCTAAGCTAAGCTTAGTTATCCACACCTAAGCTTAGCTTAGGATCTTGATTTTTTAGAAAAACAATGATGGTGTTTACTTCCTTTTCTGAAATACGAATATGCGTAGGAAGATTAAGCGTGATGCGCGAGAGCTCCTCTGCCTTGGGGCAACTCCCCCATTCATATCCCATCTTATCAATCTCTGTATCATGTGGAGCTACTACGGTTGTGTACCAATCCCCCAGTAGGATATTTGCTCTCCACGCCTTGCGGATAATCTCGTGAGCACGAGGATGACGCAGGACAAATCTAAGATAAACAGATTCTCTTTCTGATCTTACAACAGAAAAAGAGGCTGGGCTTGGGCTAAAACCGTTTTCGCCCAAACCAGGCAATGCTTTTTCATATAGGGCGGCAATATGCCTGCGGTGGGAGTTAAAACGTTCTAATTTTTTAAATTGGCGGCTTGCTAAAATCGCCAAAACATTAGGAAGAGCCTTGGGAAAGTATCTGGGTTTCTGACCCCTTTTTTCTTTTTTGTGAACTGCTTTGGAAAGCATATGAATCCATTGAGCCGCAACTAAAAGATATCTGCCAAAGACGCGGTAGGTAGGAAGAATAAGCAAGTTCATAAGCCATGGATGCAAAACCTGCTGCTTTATCCAAAGGTAAGAGGGGTAGCCAGCTTCCCTTTGAAACTCCCGGAGCTTGCCAGCTAATACCTCATCATTGGTAGTTGCCATACCCCCATACACCGAGGAAATAACTTTATCTCGAGAAAAGCTGAAAAAAGCCGCCTTCCCAAAAGTTCCAACCTTCTTTCCTTTATAAGTTGCTCCCAAGGCATGGGCGCAGTCTTCCAACAAAACAAGGTTGTGTCTTTGGCAAACCTCCATGATCTTATCCATGTCTGCTGGCAAGCCAAAGGTATGTTGCACCACAACAACCCGAGAGCGTGGAGTAATCTTTCGCTCAAGGTCTCCAGCAGACATGTTATAGTCCTCTTGGCAATCCACGTATACAGGCGTAAGCCCAGCCCACAACACAGGATTACTCACCGCATTACAGGTAAATGCCTGAATTAAAACTTCATCATCCTTATGTAAATCAAGGGACTTTAAAAGCGCAAGAAAAGCAGACCTTCCACTATTAAAAGAGATTGCATGGGGAACTCCCATGTATTCTTTAAACTCTTCTTCAAATTTCTCTATATGCTCTCCCCTTCTCCAGCGCCAAGGTTGCACGTACAAACGCAAAGCCGCAAAGACATCATCTGACTCTGTGTTGGGAGAAAGTGAGATAGAAATTGGTCGTATCATGATTTCAATAATGATAGTAATGAGGACGGTACTCTTCCTTCCAGCAATACAACATCCCCCTCCCTTGCAAAAGCAAAAACCCTATCTCTGATCTCTTTGGCGTTCTCCAAAAATACTACGCTCCCTTCTTTTGTGCCACTCTCCTTTGCGCCACGCAAAAGTGCAGGAAATTCATCTGCTGTTGTAATAATGGCAAGGTCGCATACTTCTCCAATTTTGCGCCCTATCTTCACATGAACATCATGGGAAGCTAAACCAAGCTCAATTAACGATGGCATAACTACAATTTTCTTCCCTTGCCATAGTCCTAGATGCTCAAGGCTAGCAAATACTCCGGTAGGATTTGCTGCATAGCTTGAATCTAAAATTTCAATACCCTTCTTCCCTTTTACAATTGCCATGGCGCTAAGCCTGGCAGGAATATCTTTTAGTGCATCTTCTATTTCTTTCATACTCATGCCAAGATTGCATGCCGCAGCCGCAGCTAGTAAAATATTCTCCACATTATGTCCTCCAACTAAAGGAAGGTTTACTTTGGCCTCTCCACCATCCTTTCCTACTATAGTAAAACTCAATTGATCTTTTTTGATAATAATATCTTTTGCAAAAAAGTCTTTCCTAGTTTTCGTAGAACACCATACATAGTTTACAAAATCTGGATTCCAAAGTTGCAGCCATGGGCCAAGCTCATGTAATTGCCTACTATCATCGTTTGCAATCAAAACTCCCTCTTGCGGGAGAGCTTGCACTAATTCTCCCCCGCCCTCAGCTGAAAATAGGTTCATTGAAGATCCAAATACACCCAAATGTTGCTCGTTCACCCCCGTTACAATACCATACGTTGGCTTTGCTATATCAGTAAGTAATGTAATGCCTCCCTTGCCATACGCTCCCATTTCACAGACAAATACCTCATGTTCGTCCGTAAGATCGTATAAGATGGTATGTGCAATCCCCATCTCAGAATTCTTATGCTCTGGGGTTTTTAGCGTAACAAACTTCTTTTCCAGGATATGTGCTAAAAACTCTTTGGTTGAAGTTTTCCCATAACTTCCAGTAATACCAACTACCTTGAGCTTTTCCAGCTTCCTTCTCTTTTCTGTTGCCTTTTTTAAAATTCCTCTCCTCTCAAAAACTGCATACGGTTGCCATAACAAAACTACCAGAGAGCCAATAAGCAAAGATAGCACATCAAAGAAAAGCAGGGCAAAGAATAATGAGCTGATAAAGTACAGGAACACACCTGCTAAAAATATAGATTGCACAAAAAATACAGAGAAGATAAGCACTACAGTCTTTCTTGTTATTACGGGGAGAACAAATGTCTTTGTGTAAATTGCATTAAATAAAAGTACGGTTTCTCCGATGTATAAAAATATTAAAAGCGCAAAGGCAATCTGTGGCTCAAAGAACCACAACAAAAGAAGCGTAAGCTTTGCTGCAGTAAAAGGATGAAGTAAAAGTCGCTTTCCCTTTGCGGTTGTAAAATATTGAGAAAATCTTCCAATGTGATACTCTTTTAATTGCCAAAGATACACAACAAATAACAGCGCCCTTGCAGTTCTTGCATACCAGAAAAATGAAAGTAAAAATATCATATTATTTTCTTAAAAATTGTGGGATAAACTCAAGAAGTTTCCATGGAGCTTCAGCTCGCAAACGATGACCAATGCCGGGAAGCACATGAAGGGAAGAGTTTTTAATATGCTCCCTCATTAAAAATGCATCTGCAATCGGTGTTGCTGTATCTTTATCTCCCCACAAAATAAGGGTTGGGGCCTGCACTTTTGAAAAAATAGGAGTTAAGTCTTCACGGGTAACCTTGGCAAGAACCTCTCGCATCATAGCATTTGCTACAAAATAATCTCTCCTTCCTATTAAACGATAACCTATTTTTCGCACTAAGTCTCTTGCGCCCTTTAAAAGGATAACTGAAAGAAAAACATTAAGAATCTTTGCTATAACACTAAAGATTCGTACTTTCTTTCCAGGCTCCCTTCGCACTCCTGCGGCAGCAAGCAAGATAAGTTTCTCTACCTTCTTTGGATAATCTACTGCAAATTGCACAGCAATCTGTCCTCCAAAGGAATGTCCTGCCAGAGAGAACTTTTTAAGACCTACCTTCTCTGTGAGCTGGAAAACAAGCTTTGTATATTCCGCTATACCCCACGCACTCTCGGGAGGAGCACTCAATCCAAAGCCTGGCAAATCCGGAACAATGACTAAAAATCCTTGTCCTGCAAGACTCTCTTGTATCTCAGACCATGAGGCAGAAGAACTTCCCCACCCGTGCAGAATTACAAGAGCAGGTCCTTCTCCTGCAATTTTATAGTTCACGTGAAGGCCCTGAATATTGAGAGCTTCTTCTCTCATTGCTTTTGTATTTCTTTTTTCCCTATATACCCTTTAAGTACTTTGGGAATTTTTATGCTCCCATCTTTTTGCTGATAGTTCTCCATAATTGCGATCAAGGTTCTTCCAATAGCAAAGGCAGTGGCATTTAACATGTGCACATACTCTAGTTTTCCTTCTTTTGTTTTAAACCTTATATTTAATCTTCTGGCTTGAAAATCCGTGGTATTTGAAGCAGAACTCACCTCCCGATATTTATTTTGTCCTGGCATCCACGCCTCAATATCTATGGTAGATGCAGAGGGCCGTGCCATATCCCCCGTTGCAAGCTGAACCACCTGGTATGGAATTTCCAACGCCTGCCACAGCTTCTCTTGCAAGGAAACTAAAAACTGATGTTCTTCTTTGGACTTTTCAGGATGCGCAAAGCTAAACATCTCTACCTTATCAAACTGATGGACACGCAAAATGCCTCGCGTATCTTTACCATAGCTTCCTGCTTCCTCTCGAAAACACGTTGAAAAAGCAATGGCTCTACTCGCAAGCTCCTTTTCCTCAAAGACCTCTCCTTGGTGCAAAGGTCCTATGGCTTGCTCTGCGGTTCCAACCAAAAAGAGCTTATCTTTTTCAAAGTAATACCGCTCTGCCAGGTCCTCCTTAGTATCTATATACCCCATGCCCTGCATTGCTTCTTTCTTAACGAGAACCGGAGGCACAACAGGAATAAATCCTTCTTTCATAGCAGTTTTAAAAGCAAATTGAACCAAGGCAAACTCTAGTAAAGCTGCTTCTCGTTTGATATATGCAAACCTTGAGCCAGAAAGTTTTACTGCCCTCTTTACGTCTATAATGTTTAACGCTTCCCCAAGCTCAAGGTGGTCTTTTGGCTCAAAGTCAAATTTTGGAATCTTTCCATGTTGACGCAAAACTACATTGGCGCTTTCATCTCCCACCGGAACATCATCTTGCGGCATATTGGGCAGCAAAGCAAGCAAAGGATACAGCTCCCCTTCCACTTCTTGAAGTTGCGGCTCTAATTTTTTTACTTCTGTCTTGAGCTTTGTTGCTTCCTCAATACTACCTTTGCCAAGCTTATTTTGTTCTGCCCGAAGCTCCTCTATTTTTTGCAAAAACTCTCGTTTCTTTTTATCCAACTCCAAAATCTTGCTGATATCACACTCAACATTTTTCTTTTTGCATCCCTCCTCCACCTTCTCTGGATTTTCCCTTATGTATTTTAAATCTAGCATACCTATTTCATCCTTAATCTCTTTAAGTTTTACTGCTTTGGCTTCATTGTTGGGAATAAAATAACTTCACGCAAGCTATGAGAGTTGGTAAGTAAAGCAACCAAACGATCCACGCCCATACCCATACCAGCGGTTGGAGGCATACCATATTCCAATGCTTCAATGAAATCACTATCCATGCGTTGCGCATCTTCAAGTCCCTTTTTAAATAGACTCTCTTGTTCTTCAAACGCCTTCTTTTGCACCAAGGGATCGTTCTGCTCAGAATACGCCTTCACCAATTCCCATCCCCCCGCAACCAACAGCTGAAAGGACTCTGCCTTACTTGGATCATCTGCCTTAGCCTTTGCTAATGGATACATCTGTGCAGGATGATGGATAACAAACTGAGGTTCCCATAGATTTGGACGAATTGCTTTCTTGTATAATTCATCGACAACGCGACTCTTGTTCCATGTTTTATCAATACTAATTGCAAGTTTCTTTGCCTCTTTTGCTAGTGCATCGCGACTCAAAAACTCAATATCTAACTTTAAATACTTACTAAAAAGCTCCCCATACTCAACGCGAGGCCAAGGAGTCTTAAAGTTAATCTTCTTTCCCTCATACTCAATCTCCTTTCCCCCTGTAGTCTTTTGCACCACAAAAGAGATGAACTCCTCAATAAACTTCATCAAGTCTTTGTAATCAGCATAAGCCCAATAGAATTCAAGTTCGGTAAAGTCTGGATTGTGCTGTCTATCTACTCCTTCATTTCGAAATACCCTTCCCATCTCATATACCTTTTCAAATCCCCCAACAATCAATCTCTTTAAGGGAAGTTCCAAGGAAATACGCAAGAACATATTTAAATCAAAAGCGTTTAAATGCGTTGTGAAGGGTTTTGCATCAGCTCCTCCATACATGTTTTGCAATACTGGTGTCTCAACTTCAATAAACCCTTTACTGTCTAAAAACTCACGAATTGATTTTACAATAATAGTTCGTTTTTCAAACTTCTCCTTCACCTCCTTGTTAAATAGTAAATCAAGATAGCGCCTGCGATATCGCTCCTCTTCGTCTTTCAACCCATGCCATTTTTCAGGAAGCGGAAGCAAGGATTTTGACAGCATCTTTACAGCGCTTGCTTGAATTGTTTTTTCGCCTCTTTTAGTTTCAAACAATACACCTTTAACCTCTGTAATATCCCCCACATCAAATATTTTTAAAAATTCCCCATATGCTTTCTCTCCCACTCCATCTTCTTTCAGATATGCTTGCATCTGCCCTGTTGCGTCCTCAATATGGAAAAACGTAGAGCCTCCATGTTCTCTCATACTGCGAATCCTGCCAACGGCAGTCACTTGTTTTTCTGCCTTTGCCAATGAAGCAAACTCCTCCTGCAAAGCAATTATTTCATGGGTTCTTTTCACGCTCGCAGGATATGCAGTCTCCCCTATCTTTTTTAGGTGATCTGCCTTCTTTATCCTTGCTTTGCGTATCTCTTCAATGCTTGCCATAATTTGAGCTATTTGCGAAAGTTATATGGTTCTTTGCGCATGGTTCATATATACTCTTATATTACGCTCATTTTCCCTTTTGGTCAAAAAGAAAAAGCGGTCAGAGTGTGATGATTCCATCTCGACCGCTTTTGAAACTTAGAACCCTTAGCGTTCCTCCTGGAATGCTAGGGTCATTGAATAACGCCTGTGTCAATCCAGCCGGCCACTAAGCCCTCCAGCGTCAAAACGCCGTCTGGATTCACTACAAGGCCAATGGAAGCCAGATCTATTTTCAGCTGCTCGAGGGTGGTTCGCTCGACACCGTTCAAGATGTCTGCATTCACGGTATCCGCATTCAGGATACCTGCATTCACGGTATTCGCTATTAGGGCATCTGCTTGTAGTGTCCCGTTTGGGTTCACCACAAGACCAAGGTCAGCCAGGGCTGTTCTTAGCTCTTCAGGGTCAATTTGCTTGCCCCTCTGTGCTTGCCCCTCAACAGTCGGCGTACCGCTACTGTTGATGGAGAATGCCGTGATCACCATCATGGCAAAAATAATCACCGCTAAAACCACCATCAATCTCGGATTCACAAAAGCCTCCCTTGTCGTCCATCTATCTTAATCCAAATTTACTCCGGAGCAGCAATAAAACTGCACTGATTTGTCCTTATATTACAATCTTATTGCTGCTCCGAAATCTTATAAAAGAACGCTCCTTCCTAATCACCACAAATAAGATAATACACCGGCTAAGAAATGTCAAGGACAATATAGTCCTGTCTTCCTCGCGGGGTTTCCACCTCTACCTTGTCTCCTTTTTTCTTGCCTAAAAGGGCTTCGCCAAGGGGGGAGGAGGCAGAGATTTTGTCTTGCAGGGGGTCGGCTTCCTGGGGGCCCGTGAGAGTAATGGTCCACTTTTCTTTTCCTGCCTGCCCGTCCGACAAGCGGGTCTCCAGGGTTACCTTAGAACCTATCTGTGCAGTTTCACTGCCAGAAGACCCTTGCACAACCTTGCAATTAAAAAGCGTACTTTCCAGCTCAGCTATCTTTCGCTCCATAAAGCCCTGCTCATCTTTTGCATTTTGGTAATCAAAATTCTCAGACAAATCTCCCATTGCTGCGGCCGCGCGAATACGAGCTGAAATCTCTTTTCGCTTTGTATTCTTTAAATATTCTAGCTCCTTTTGAAGCTTTTCTTTCCCTTCTTTGGTTATATAGTTTTCCATGAATTAGGTTGTAGGAACTAGGAATTAGGTTGTAGGATTCATTAGCCCTACAAGCTACCACCTAACTCCTAATTCCTAGTAAAATACCATTGTAATGCATCTCTTGCAACTGGAAGAGTTCCTACTTGCCCCTCTAAAAGATCCTCTACCATTACCACTAAAACAATTTCAGGATTTTCAATAGGTGCAAAAGCAACGGTCCAAGAATGCAAATAGTCTTTCCCACCACTCGCTGTCCTTCCGGTTTGCGCTGTTCCGGTCTTTGCCGCCGCTTTCACAGGCAGAGAATCCAACCATCCAGTAGCAGAGCCCGCGGTAACGGTCTGGCGCATTCCTTTTCTAATAATTTCAAGAGTTTTTGCATCTACAAACCCTTCTCGCTTAATATTAGGCTCCATAACTGCAAGTGTATTTCGATCTCCATCCACAAGCTTGTACGCGGCTTGGGGCACAAATAGTATCCCTCCGTTTGCTATGGCAGAAAAAGCAGTAGCGACCTGAATTGGAGTTACAGCAAACGGACCTTGTCCAATAGCAAAGTGATACGTATCTCCCAACCTCCAGTTTTCATCAAATTCAGGAAGGATGCCTCTTCCTTCTCCTGGCAAATCCACTCCAGTTGCCTCTCCCCAACCAAAGCGCTCAATATATTCTTTTATTCTATTTGGACCTAATCCAGAAAACCCTTCATATCCACCACCAATGATATAGAAGAAAGTGTTTACCGACTCTGCAATGGCTCTTGCAATATTTGAAATACCATGAAATTCCCAATCCCGAAAACATTCATCTTGCTTGGTATAAATGTTTTCTACACAAATTTCCAAAGGTGCAAAAATACTAGTATCCTTATCAATAACTCCTTCTTGTAAGGCTGCAACTCCAACCAAGGGCTTAATAACAGAACCTGTGGGGTACCCAATCCCAGAGATTGCGCGATTAAACAATGGGCTTGCAGGATTTTGTAGTAAAGCGTTCCACTCTTTTTGACTTATCCCTTCTGCAAAAAGATTTGCGTCAAACGAAGGTAAACTAACCAAGGAAAGTATTCCTCCTGTTTTAGGATTCATGGCAACTGCTACTCCCTTCTTTGCTGTGGTTTGACTAAATACCTTCTCTAGAGATTCTACAAGACGCTCTTGTAACCCCGCATTAAGCCATAGCACAAGGCTTGTTCCTTGCTCAGAGGCAATAATTTCCTTTTGCCCTACAATCTTTCCTGCCGCATCGCGAGATAACACAATTCTTCCTGGGTTGCCCCGCAACAACTCTTCATATGTTTTTTCTACTCCAACCTTCCCAACCTGATCAGTAACTGAATATCCTTGAAGCTCTAAAAACTCTTTTGCCGAAACCTTCGCTGTATATCCCAAAATATGGGAGAACAAGTCCCCCTGTATATACTCTCGCCTGATATTTTCTTGCACCAAACATCCTTGAAATTCAGTAAGGCGAGATTCAAGTAGCACGAGTTCCTCATGTGAAATATTCTCTTTTACTAGTATACGCGGCGCAAGGTTCTCTTGAATTTCATCTTTTAATTCATCAAAAGAGATATCCAGTAGCAGCGATGCTGCACGTAAAATACCTTCCTTCTCTTTTGGAGTACTTGGCATGCTAAACTTATCACATACAAAATCAAAGCTTGGCTTATTAAACGCAAGTTGCAAAAATGAACTATCATACAGCACCCCACGATTTGGAGCTAATGGGATATTGCGAACTGCATTTTTCTCTGCTGCCTGATGCATTTTATCCTCAGAAAATACCTGAAACTGAAAAGACCTTACCAATGCAATGGCAACCATAAAGAGGAATACTCCATACAAAACGCGCAGGATTGTATCGGACAAGGGAAGCTCCATTCTATGCTCAGAGAACTCTTCTCCCTCCTTTCTTTGCGTAAGATTATCAAGCAGTATCTCTTGTACCTCAATCTCCTCTCCTGCTTGCTTCTTTTTATATATACTGTGGGAGTCGAACATAGTTTCGCAAGATATATCTTGCAGTAATAAAAAATACCAGAGAAATAACTATCCACGATCCAAAAGGCAGATAAGAGTAGAGATCCAAGAAAAATCCTCCCGTCAAAGCTGCCTCAATTCCAATTTTTACTGATGTGAAAGAAGCCATAATCAGTAAAAATAGCAAAACTATATTAGGCGTCCATCCTGCGATAGAAAGATGAGGCAGGAAACTTACCTGCATTAAAGAAATGATACAAAAGCTTACAATAACTACAATTCCTGACTTCATATTTAGTTCCGAAGAATAAATAAAGAATTTTCTTTTTTTACCTGAAAAAATAGTTCAACATTTCCTCCCTGAAATGCGGTAAGATCACTCTTTTCAATGCTCGTAACTTCTCCAATCAACAAATCATCTGGGAGTAACCCGCCCAAAGATGATGTTACGATAACGTCCCCTTCTTTCAACTCCTCCTCTTGAGGAATAAGGTCCAAAAGCGCGCGATACCTCCCTATCCCTCGAAGGACTCCTACTACTTCTCTTCCTTGTACCTTTACGTCAGATGCCCCGCCCTTTAAAGAAAGAAGGTGTAACTTTGCGGTGTGTAAAAACACTTCTCCAATAGTTCCTACTGCAACTCTCCCTTGTGTTATAACTGGCATTCCTTGTCTCACCCCTTCCTTTGCTCCTTTATTTAGCATCAACACATCTCGCTCAACTTCCTTTCCAATAATTTCACTAAAGAGTAAATCAAACTCTTTTTTGGGAAGTGCACCAAGCGCTTCTCGCAGTCGCTCATTCTCTTTTGCCATTTCTTCAAACGAAAGAAGCTTACCGCGCAAAGCAAAGTTTTCCTCCACAAGTTCCTGTACACGCTCACGTGAAACTTCAGAAAAACTATCTGTTATAGTCGTACCTGATTTCCAGATAAGAGACTGCATCGGAGAAAACAATGACGTGAAAGTTCCTCTCACGCTCCCTGAACTTACACTTAAAATCAAAACAGCGCTCACGAAAAAAAGAAGCACTATGAGCTTATATTTTATAAAGAATGTGTGCATAGGTTGTATTACTATAGCAAAAAATAGCAACAAAAAAAACGCCCCGCCTGCAACGCTATGCAAGCATAGCGAAGCATTGCGGGCAGGTCAGGTGGGCCAAAGGCAAACTGCTTTGCCTTTGGCGGGCAGTTTCTCTACAAGCGATGTTTGTAGCAACAAACCGTGAGTTGAGAAACTACACCGGAAACTAAGCACTATTGAGAAGTACAAAAGTGGGGACTACCTACCCCGCTACCAATCCTCACTATCGTTCGGATGGTACGGGGCATGCTTTCGCCCGAGAATTTAACTATCATCCCTGCCCGCCGAAGCTTATAGCGTAGGCGGGGGCCTTGCGGTATTTCATCCCGCACTAAAACTTGAGATCAAAATCTTTGTAAGGCGACTACCTACTTTCGCGCAAAGCACTATCATCGGCCTTGGAGAATTTCACTTCCGAGTTCGGAATGGGATCGGGTGGAGCACCTCCAGTATAGTCGCCTTACAAAAACCTCGATTATATTCTCAAATTTAGTGCGGGGCATGCTTCTGTGCTGCGCCCCGTACCGAACTTTGTTCTGGTACGGAGTTCGGAATGGGGCGCGAGTAAACTGCTTTACTCGCACGGGCGATTTAGGCGGAACTCCTGTGAAGCCGTGAAAAATCGCCCTGGACTGAGGTGGGACAACTCCAGTATAAGCCCCAATCATTAATTGCAAATCAAAAAGAACCAAGTGGTAATCTTCGGTTAAAATAATGGGTATAATCTGCTAGCAAAGAAATAATCGTATGTAGATCATTAGTACTCCTCGGCTGAACCCGTCACCGGGCTTTCACCTAGAGCCTATCAACCTCGTGATCTTCGAGGGATCTTAAAGTCCTCATCTTGGAGTAGGCTTCGCGCTTATATGCTTTCAGCGCTTATCCCTTCCCAACATAGCTACCCAGCGATGCCCTTGGCAGGACAACTGGTACACCAGAGGTTAGTTCATCTCGGTCCTCTCGTACTAGAGACGAATCTCCTCAAGACTTGACGCCTGCGGTAGATAGGGACCAACCTGTCTCACGCAATACTCACTTGTTACCAAATGTTTGGACTATACCACCATCCTTTACTAAGGATGCCGACGTGTTACGGAAAAATATTCTCTCCCGTCTGATCATAGATCAAGTCTCTACAGCTCCCATATATAATATACATACAGGTTGCCTCGGTATTCTCCTACTCTTCCAGGTTGCGAAAAAGTTTATAGGAATCCACCGATATGAGTCGGTTTGCGATCATAATTACTTATGAAAGCCGCCGTGTGTTACTCAATGTCATGGTTCATTATTGACGGTCTGAACCCAGCTCGCGTACCTTTTTAATTGGCGAACAGCCAAACCCTTGGGAGCTTCTCCACCCCCAGGATAAGGTGAGCCGACATCGAGGTGCCGAACAGTGCCGTAGATATGGACTCGTGGGCACTACCAGCCTGTTATCCCCGGGGTAACTTTTGGTTGATGATCTTTACGCCTTCTATTACGGCGTATCGGTTCACTAAGTTCTGCTTTCGCAACTGCTCGACATATCCGTCTCGCAGTAAAGCCAGCTTGCGCCTTTACACGACCGGTCCGATTTCCATCCGGACTTAGCTGACCTTTAAACGCCTCCGCTACTCTTTAGGCAATTCTGTTAACCTTAAGTAAGCACTTAAGTCTCGGATTGTTTCACTGGCGCAATGTGTGAACATTACCGAGTCTCTATGTCGCCATAGAGTTCAGACTATATCACCACCGAACATTCATTCTTTCAATAGTTCGGGCTCGACGTGTAGTCGTTGAGGGTGGTACCTCTATTATACCTTCCCTGCTGATTGTCTGGTAGCCGTATCTTACGGCCACACTTGTTGGATTACTCCTTAAGTACTCCAGATATTCCAGCATATTAGTCGAGTTTGGCATCTAAAATTACTCTTAGATGGCCCCATTGTGTTAAGGCTAGCGCCCCACTAAAACTACCCACCTCCCACTGTCATCCGCATACGCGGAATTAGTCTTATCTTCCTACCAGACAGGTATTTCACTGTTGGCTCCACCCATTCCGAAAAACGGGCATCAAAGCCTCCCTGCTATTCTACGCAGGCAAAATGACAAGACAATAAGAAGCTATAGTAAAGCTCCCGGGGTCTTTCCGTCTAGCCGCAGGTAACCGGCATCTTTACCGGTATTGCATTTTCACCGGGCAGCTCCTGGAGACAGTTTCCCAGTCGTTACGCCTTTCATGCAGGCCTGAACTTACCAGGCAAGGGATTACGCTCAATCATGTTACTTTCAGACCAAGCCTCATAAAAAGAGGCATGGCGGTGAAGTATTTCTACTTCACTCTTCATGTCGCCATGAAGTTCGGACTATATCTTCCCCGACGTAATGTCGGGGTCTGGCGTATAGTCTCTGAGGATCCTACTCATCACACTTTATGATTTTGGTTTCCTGCTGATTGTCTGCACCGAACACATTTTCACTCTTTCAAGTAGTGTCGGATACTCAGATTTTCCAGCATATAGCCAGATTTTACTAAAGCAGATTTCCTACTTTAACACGGTTCATACATGTTAGCTCATAGTCACCTATGAGATCGGACTATATCATCCCTTCGATTCGCCTTTCGGCTCTCTCAGGGTCTGGCGTATAGTCTCTGAGGATTCCGCTTGTGAGTCTAAATAATCGTCTAATGAATACTTCCTTGTTCTTCCATGACCTTTATTAATTTGTTCTCTAATCAAAAGGATTTTCTTCAAACCTTCCGCATTTGTATGTTGCCCTTCATTCATAAGAACAATAATTTTACGGAAGAGCGAGAAATTTCTCTTTTTTGTTGAAGAAAGAAAAGTAAATTTCTCAAAGAAAGGAATAACTTTATCTTGCAGTGCACGATAATTGCGCACTTCGTAGTATACTACTCCATCTTTTCGTTGACGAAGTGTTCCTACTCCAAGATGTTGTTTGAACAAAGCAAGAATTGTTCTTTCTCGTTGGGATACATTGAAACTTGGTTCAATATGCCAACCGAGTCGATACTCTATATCTCTCTTAAGGGAGATGTTGAAGCTTCCTTCACCATCTGCAAATCCTGCAAGATACCACCCAATGTGGCTGGGGATTTGCTTTTCCCATGATTGACTTCTCATGTTTTTTTGTGACTCACAAATGGTCTTTCCTGCGGATTTTCTCTCTTAGATCGATTGTTACTGCAAGGAGACGAATTCCTTACGAGTACGTCTAAGATTTTTGTCGAGATGTTCCCGCATATGGCCAGATTTTATAACTACAACCCGTGAGTTTATAGTTACCGCGGACGTTCACTGGGGCTTCACCCACTAAGCAGCTTTGATTGCTCAAAGCCACCTGCAGGCTTAACACTCCAGCACTGGTCAGGCGTCAGCCCCTATACTTCCTCTTTCGAGTTATGCAGGGACCTGTGTTTTTGGTAAACAGTCGCCAGGAATACGTTTGCTGCGCCCTGTATTGCTACAGGGAGGTCTTATCCCGAAGTTACGACCACTAATTTGCCGAGTTCCTTCAGGAGCTTTCACCCGTTCACCTTAGTACATTGATACCAACCCACCTGTGTCGGTTTACGGTACGGACTCATCATACTCAAACTTTCAGAACTTTTCCGGGAAGCGTGCTCACTCTTCTCCCCGCCATAACAGCGAGTCGCCTCTGCGCTTGGGTTACCCCTCACGCCAAGGACAAAAATCCAATAATTCACAAGAGTTACTACACTCCGTCATCTGAAAAAGCATATGACAAGGGGAAGGAATATTAACCTTCTGTCCATCGCAATACACCATTTGGTGCACCACTTAGGGCCGCCTAACCCTTGGGTGATTGTCATTGCCAAGGAAACCTTAGGTTTTCGGTGTGCAAGGATTTCACTTGCATTGTGGTTACTCATGCCAACATTCTCACTCCTCTCCGCTCCAGCAAACCTCACGATTCACCTTCATTGCAAAGAGGACGCTCTCCTACCCCCAGCCCTCTTGAAAGAGAGCTGGGCCTTATCTTCGGTACCAAGCTTAGCCCCGATAAATTTGCGGCGCAAAACTCCTTAGCTAGTAAGCTATTACGCTATTTTTAAAGGATAGCTGCTTCTAAGCGAACCTCCTAGCTATCTTTGGAGCCTCACTTCCTTATTTTGCACTTAGCTTGATTTAGGGACCTTAGATGAAGATCTGGGCTGTTTCCCTTTTGAGCGCGGAGCTTAGCCCCCACGTTCTGACTGCCGCATCTAGAGTCTTGGCATTCGAAGTTTGATAAAAGCGCCTGGATTGCTCCAAGAGCGCTCTTTTCAGAGCTCTACCTCCAAGACTTGCTTTGCGACGCTAGCCCTAAAGCTATTTCGGAGAGAACCAGCTATTACCAAGCTCGATTAGCTTTTCACTTCTTACCACAAGTCATCCCAAGACGTTGAACGATCTACGGGTTCGGGCCTCCAGACGACTTTCGTCATCCTTCACCCTGCTCATGGCAAGCTCGCTTGGCTTCGGGTCGTTCCCAACAACTCATAGCGTCCTTGCGGACGCCAAACGCGCTATTCACACTCGCTTTCGCTGTGCCTGCACGCCAAAGGCGCTTAGACAAAGCTGTTAGGAACACTCGTTGGCTCGTTCTGCAAAAAGCACACCGTCAGGGAGTAAACTCCCCTCCGATTCGTTGTAGGCAAGATAGTTTCAGGTTCTATTTCATCGCCCTCACCGGGCTGCTTTTCACCTTTCCCTCACGGTACTCGTTCACTATCGGTGATGTAAAGTATTTAGCCTTTCCGGATAGTCCCGGATGTTTCCCACGGGATATTCGTGTCCCGAGGTACTCAAGAAAAATAGCAAGGAGCATAAAGGCAGTTTTCGAATACGGGGCTATTACCCTCTTTGGCCGCCCGTTCCAGAGGCGTTTTTCTAACCACTTTATCTAAATATTCTCCCTCAGAAATTCCTTCAAAATCGCTTCGCAATTTCGGGGACCCCACTATTGAGATCTCCAAAATCGCGCAACGTTTCAAAACAACTCCCGACGCTATAGTCTTACAACCCTGCCAATGCTCCGCATTGGCCGCGGAACTACGCAGACCAAACGCAGAATCACGCAGAAAATATTTCCGCGCAGTTCCGCGTCAAGTCCGCGTCCTTCTGCGGTCAATGCAAAGCACTGACAGTTTAGGCTCCTCCCATTTCGCTCGCCGCTACTAAGGGAATATACCTCGTGCTTCGCACGAGAAATTTCTAATATCTAATTTCTAATTTCTAAAGAAATCCCAGATCCTAATTTCTAAAAACCAATATAGTACTCTATAAGTTTTTGGTCATTAGTATTAAGACATTGGTTATTGATTAGGTTAATTAGGAATTAGGTTAATTAGGAATTCCTTGTGCGAAGCACAAGGATACTTACGTTCTCTTTTCCTCCGCTTACTGAGATGTTTCACTTCAGCGGGTTCGCTTCTGTCATTGCTGACAGACGATCTATGTTTCCATAAACCAGGTTTCCCCATTCGGAAATCCCCGGATCAAAGCATGCTACACTGCTCCCCGAGGCTTATCGCAGCTAAGCTACGTCCTTCATCGCCTTTACATCCCAAGGCATCCACTACCTGCCTATAATTACAATTGATTCCTGTTGCTAGCAGATTATACCCATTATTAAATTGACAAAGAACCTGGGTGATTTTTTACGCTCACCACGGAGGGTTCACTAAATCACCCATCCAAGACAAGTAGTTGTCTTGGACCCAACATGAGGAACAAAAAACCGCTTACGTGGCGGCATCCTACTGACACATTAAACCATCAGGTTTTATCAGCCGCTTTGTGATTGCAAAAGTTTTTGGCTATTTCTCATGTCGTATTTTAAGTATACGCTATGGCTCAATCAATGTCAACTCATCCAAAAAATCCCATATATTCCTCTCAAAACAAGAGGTTTTCCACCTTATTTTAAGGAGTAAAAAACTACCCCGCAAAAGCGGGGTAGTTTCAGAAGAGAAAGTAGAAAAACTATCCTTTTAGTTTCCTACTCATGTCTTGTAGCCATTGGCCTGCTACTTCCTTTCCTCCCAAGCCAAATGCCAAACCACCAGCCACAACAATCAATGCTACCAAACCGGTAAACAAAGTCTGCCAAAGAATTGGGGTAACGCCAAGCTGAGTTAAGATTGCAATTGCAGCAAAGATCCAAATGGACCACCTGACAATTACACCAACCATGTGTGCCTGCCCTACCTGAGCAGACTCCACTGCAGCTCTCAAAACTTTCTCTACGATATCTGCAACAATCACAGCTACTACGAAAATTAACGAGGCAACCAGTACATTAGGCAAATATGCGAGAATACTCTCAATGAACGTAGTAAGCTGAGTTAAGCCCAGCACCTCCACGGTCACTCTAAGGAACACGATAACAAACACCCATTTGAAGATAGCGCCTATGAATCCTGAAGGATCCATCTTAATGTCCGCTTTTTCTAGGGCACTCTTCCAGTTTCCTCGCTCAAAAACTTGATTGAATTTAATTCTCTTTAAAATGTCAGCTACCAAACGGCCTACTCCAACAGAGATAAACCATCCAATAACAAAGATGATGAGCGCTCCAATCAATTCTGGCAAAAATCCAATGAACCCTTCCCAAAGACCTTGCAGAGCTTGAATGGTAACCACGTATAAATCGAGAACCATATATTTTTTGTGTATTCTTTAATTATGGAAACTACCTTTTCCGACCTTTTCTTATATTACGATAGTATACCAAGAGCAAAGGAGCCTGTCCTGTGGATAACTTTTCCCACTAAAAGCTCTCTTTTGAGCCACCCAAAATGCCGACTATCTGTACTATTAAAAGAAGAGTCCCCCTCTACCCAATACCTATTATCCTCTTTTCGCGCAATGCGCTTTATAATTAGCAAGTTTGGCTTCTCTGGATGCCTTATTAATGCTACATGTCCTACCTTTGGTCTTAAAAATAGATAGGACAACCTATCTACCAAAACAAAGTCCCCTTCTTTTACCCAGGGCTCCATGCTCTGGCCCTTCACTTTAAAATAGGAAATCATAGTATAACGCTGCCTCTGACTGCTTGAAACCCGGTTTCAAGCAACTCAAGCAGTCTCATCATTTCTTTGCTGCCTCTACTTTGTGGAACATCTCTGCTATCTCAGCTACTGCCTGCTTCAAGGCCTGAGCAGCCTCCATACTTACTTCCTGCTTATTCTTGGAACACAGCTTTGTTGCTTTCCAAAAAATATCGTGGAGATTTGGGAACACCAAAAGATGCTCTTCTTTAAAGTAATCAGTCCAAAGAATAAGGAGTTCTTGTTTGCATTTTTGTGCATGCTCTTCTTTTGCTTGAGTGAACCTTGCTATGTTGTGAGCATCCCCTGCCTCTGCTTCCTGAAGCTTCTCTATCATGCGAATTACAGTCAAAGCTGCAGTTTGTGCTGGCTCTGGAGTATAAATACCACAAGGAATATCGCAGTGCGCAAATACAACTTGTGCTGGGAAAATACGATTTAAAAAATTAAAGAATGAATGCATTATAGAATAAATATCTCTTTGACCCAGCCCTCTTTAAAGAGGGCTGGGCAGAAAGAAGTATCAATTACTTCATTATCCCCACCATCTTGGCGAGCTTGTATATGGCTGCAATCCCTACAAGAACATATACGACCTTGGAACCCAAGGCTGCAGTTCCTCCAAAAACGGTAGCGACAACATCCATGTTGAAGAGTCCAACCAATCCCCAGTTTAGACCACCAACAACTAAAAGAATACCGACTACCAAACCTATTGTGCTTCTTTGCATCATTGTAATATATTTACCTTTACTATGCTAAAAACGACCTTTTGTGCGTTCAATTATTATACCAAAGATAGAATCAGAGCAATAGAGCGCCTGTGGAAAAGTACCCTCCCTATTACATAGGACAGGTATGTGCTACGTTCCCTTCTTTTTTTGAGCCATGCTTAGTAACTTCCATTGCCAAGCCCATCTCTTCTCCTATCTTCTTTGTGATTTCCTCAGGTGATGTTTTCGTTTCGTCAAAAGTAACATCTATTGAACGTTCTTCATACCTTACTTCTACGTCTTTTACTCCGGGAATTGAAATTACAATCCCTTTCATGGTGCCAGGAATTGATGGGCACCCGATGCGAGATGGATGGAAGGTAAGTGTTTTTAGCATAACTACTATGTAAATGTATTATCTTTGATTAACTAAAGGAAGAGAAACAACAAATGTACTCCCTTTCCCCTCACTACTTGTAAAAGAAAGAGTTCCTCTGTGGTGCTCTACAATGTTATGGGATACGTATAGTCCAAGTCCGGTTCCTGAGGTCTCTGCAAGCTGAGCATTTACTGCCCTAAAAAATTTAGTAAAGACGCGATGCACTTGCTCTTTTGGAACCCCAATTCCTGTATCTTCCACCTCTAGCACAACATGCTCTTTTTGAAGTGTAGCTCGCACTGTTATCTTGCCCCCAGGAATTGTATACTTTATAGCGTTATCAATAAGGTTATCTAGTACAATTCCAATCTTTTCTGCGTCAAGTTTTAGCAAAGGGAGCTTTGCTTCTGGCAACTTGAGTATAAGCTGTATGCCTTTCTTCTTTGCAATCACTGCATAGTTCACAATCGACTGCTTAAGTATTGGAGCTAAGGAAAGCATCTTAAAGTTAAACCCAAATCTCCCTTCCTCAATACGCGCAGTATCCAATAAGTCATTGATAAGTTCTATTAATCTATACGTTGCAGCAAGACCATCTGTAACAAGTTTTTTTTGGTCCTTATCCAGCGTACCAACCTCACCAGTAAGCAGAGCATTGAGGGTCCACTTAATACCTGTTAAGGGAGTTCTTAGCTGGTGAGCTGCAACAGACACAAATTCTGATTTCACTGAATCAAGCTCACGTAAACGCTCGTTTGTCTCTGTTAACTCCAAATCTCTTCTTACAAGTACCCTTGCTACTTCATTGGACTCTTTGCTACGTTCCTTCAGTATTCCATTGGCTTGAGCAAGCTCACGCTCCTTTTGCAAAAGGAGTTTTTCAAAACGTACGTTCTTTTTTTGCAAGTTTAGAAGTTGCTTTCTCGCGCCCTGCGTAAAGATAAAAGCAAAAACAATACCAGCAAGCGCAATAGTTCCAAGAATAACGAAAGAATTCATTCTCCTATCGCAAGCATCACAACGGTTTCATTGTAAAATTTTGAAACAACCTTCTCCATGTCGTGCACCTCTCCTTTTATGGGGGCTATTTCCCCGTACGTGTAGAATCCCAATAATGGAACGTCTTTGCCAATAATGTTCATTATCGCTTGAATCTCATCATTTGCCTTTTGTGCAAACAATTTTTCTCGTGCAATACAGTTAAACATCAAAACAAATTTTGGTGTTGCATTCTTCTCTTTAAAATCTCGCATGAGCTTTTCTGCTGCATCTTGAGCGGCCTCTATCGCCTTATCCTTACTCCCAATCATCAGCCTAATCTCTGACCCTTCTGGGATCTCAGCTGCACACGTGATAGCCCCATTTTCGTCCACCGTGATAGGGTCTCGAATTAAATATTCATCAAGATCACTCACCTTAATCCCTAAAGGATATGTTATTGCCAAGCGCGCTAAAGGTTCACTTTTTAAATCTTCTGCTCGTTCTCCAAAATAGTCTTCATAGATTCTAGCAGCAGGTTTCCCGTCCAGCTCATACACCACAGAACCTTTTGACTTTGTTACAGTCATTGAGCTACCAATGGGCATCCATCCATGACGTACTCCAGCTCCCATTACAAAATCTCCAGAGATACCAACCCCAGCAACAGCGCCTGATGCAACCTCGCCATCTTTGTACTGATAGGTTTTTTTAAAAAGAAAATCGTCACCAGCAGCTCCTCCCAGCAATGGGAAATGCTCCCCCAAAACATCTAATACCCCTCGCACAATATCTGCTCCATTTCCCGTAAGTACATCTGGGAACATTAAAAATGTTTTCAAGGGTTCTTTTGCTTTTTCTTGAATTTCTTTTGCAAGAGCTTGCCCAGCTTCCCGTGCTCCATCGCTCACTCCTTTGCCAAGGCCAGTATAGAAGTGCAGCTTATCTGAAGAAATTGCCATCACCCCAACTGCATTCTTAGCGGGGCCCGAACTTGTAATGCTCCCAGCATCACTACACCCAACAAGCAGAGCGTCACCACTTACATTGCGCACACCACGAATAACCTCTTTTTGGTCAAGCGCAACCGAGGAAAATACAATAACCAAGTCTGCTTTCTCTCCTTCTAATTTATCAAGTGCCGCTTGACACGCCTCAAATCCTGCCTCATAGGGATCCTTTTGTGAACCTTGTCCAACTCCAGCTTGTATTGCCATAGTATTTTATATATATTAATTACTTTTAAGTATACTCTCAACCTTTTCTAGAATTTCACTTGGAATTGTATCTGATTTTATAATGTAATCAATCGCTCCCATCTTTTTCCCCTTCTCAATCTCTTCTTTTTGCCCAAGGTTTGAGATAATAATCACAGGGATACCTTTAACTTTGTCGTCTTTCTTCAATTCCTCCAAGAACTGAAATCCGTCAATATCAGGAAGAATAATATCCAGGAGTATTACATCGACCTTTTCCTCACCAAGTATGTTTCTTGCCTCTCTGGCATTTGTAGCTTGCAAAACTTTATACTGTTTTTGAGTAAATGTTCTTTCAATAGCATCGGCAAGAAACTTCTCATCTTCCACTAAAAGAACATTGCTCTCACTTAAAGAATCTTGTTTTATGCCCTCTTTAAATACCGCTTCTACCTTTTCTACCACTTCCTCTGGACTAAAGTTTACCTTTATTAAGTACCCCCTTGCCCCCAAATCTACTGCACGCTTTAACTGCACGGGTTGGGCAGAGTTTGAAATAATGATAACAGGCAAGTTGGGCAAAAGATTCTTCTCTTTTAACGTCTTTAAAATATCAAAACCACTCAAACCAGAAAGCAACATATCTAAAAGGACAAGATCTGGGGGGGACTCTAAAATGGTCTTCAATCCCTTTATTCCATCGTATATAACTTCTACCTCATATCCAGAGCGCTTGAGTCTTAATTCAATAAGATTGGCAATGGTCCTCTCATCTTCTATAAGAAGAATTCTTTTTTTCTTTTCTGGCATGTTCATATTATACAATATTTTTATCTTTCATAATACACCCTCACTCCATACTAGCAGTTACTCCCTGCAATATAGCCTGTGGTCCAGCATAATTGCAAACTATATCCTCCAGAAGGGCGATCAATATTTAATACGTCACCTATTAAGTAGAGTTGGGGCAGAACGCGGGACTGCATTGTTTTGAAATTGACTTGCGAAAGCATCACGCCCCCTGAAGATACTATTGCCTTATCCTTCCCAAGGAGCCCTGCAACAGATAAGGGCATGGCTTTTAGTAAAGAGGTAAGCGCCTTTCGCTCTCCTGCGCGTACGCTATGACTTGGTGTTTCACCATTCACATTGCTGAGCATAAGCACTACACCAACAAGAGTAGAAGAAATAAATGGAGACAACACATTCTTTATCTTTTTGTTACTGCTTTCAGTCAAAAGCGCCTGAAGTTTCTTTCCAAGCACACCGCTATCAAGAGTTGGGAATAAATCCAGCATAATTGTAACTTCACTTATCTTTTCCTTTTTGATATATTCTGCCCCTTCTTTCTCCGAAAGAAGCTCTCCTATTTCTTTGCTCATATTTAAAACCGTAGGACCACTAATGCCAACATGCGTAAAAAGTAATTTCCCTTTGCACGCCTTTTGCTTCACTCCATTTTTAAATGTAGTGAGCTTAATATTATTGAGCGTTACCCCAGCTAGCTTCTTTGCCCATACATCCCTTAGTACAATTGGTACAAGCGCTAAATCATTTTCAATTATCACATGCCCACATTTTTTAAGCCACAAAAACCCTTCACCAGTTGAACCAGTTTCAGGATGCGATATCCCGCCAGTTGCAATAATGCACGCTTTTGCATGCACTTCAGTTGCATCAGCAAGAGCTATAACATACTGCTGTAAAGATGTATCATAGGTAATTCCTGTAACGTGCGCCTTTGTCTGTACCTTCACCCCTCCTTTCTTCACATATTGCATAAGCACATCCCATACTGACTTTGCCTTATTTGATACAGGAAACATTCTTCCCTCTGCCTCTTCCTTTATCTTCATTCCCCTATCGCTAAAAAACTGCAGTGTTTCTTTTACTCCAAATTGCACAAACGCAGAAAAGAGAAACTTATCACTCCCCTTATATTCCTTGAGCATCACTGGCACTGCAGGCTTGTTGTTTGTAACGTTACATCTCCCGCCACCCGTGATAAGGAGTTTTTTACCTAAGGTAGGATTTTTCTCAAGCAGTAAAACACTACGGCCACGCTCGCCAGCGCGACCAGCAGCAATCATTCCAGATGCCCCACCGCCAATAACCACAACATCCCATTGTGTTTCTTTTTGCATGTCTTAACTTTATCAAAAAATCACCTGCTTGGCGATCTTCTGAATTTGTGGACCCGAGCGGGTTCGAACCGCTGACCTCCTCATTGCAAATGAGGCGCTCTACCAGCTGAGCCACGGGCCCTTTAAACTCTACAAACAATTTTCAACTCTCAAAGACCTTACTATATTATAGCCGGTGCAGTTTTTTACGGCTTCGCAGGAGCTTACTACATTATACCCTGGGCATTTTTTAACGCTCACCACGGAGGGTTCGCTAAAATGTCCGTTTGAAACAAGCAGTTGTTTCAAACCCCGTTAAAGACAAGCAGTTGTCTTTAACCCAGCTGAGCCACGGGCCCAAAAGACAACTGCTTGTCTTTTGGGGGATTTGCGCCGTCCGCCTCCTGGCGGACGAATAATGCAAATCCCAGGCCTGCTTTAGAAAACCGCTGAAGGCAAGTCGTTTTCTCAAAGCAGGTACCATATCTCTCAAAAACTAGACTCGGTCTAGTTTTCTTGTGCGCGTGGGAGGACTCGAACCTCCGGCCTTTTCATTATCAGTGAAATGCTCTAACCAGCTGAGCTACACGCGCATAGTCCCTTAACGGAACTAAGGAAAACCTGTTCCCTATCATAACAAAAACAGGAGTTTTGTGAACCCCGCCCCAAATCTATGCACGGCATACATTATTTTTACATCCAAAAACATAACGTTTGTAAACCAAAGATTTGGGGCGGGGTGAATACCCTCTCCTGCAAGTTGCGTATGCTAAGTTGATTGCTAAAAGTTGTTCCGACTCCACAAACTAAACATAAATGTCTAGAACTAGAATTAACGGCTCTAGTTACACCGCAGATCACCCCGCTCTTTCCTCAAGAAATATGATTTCCGAAGAATACCTTTCCACATCGCCATACTCGTCGATTGACAGTAGAGCGACGTAGAAAGGGCGGGGCTTATCTGGACGACACTTTCAAAAATGATGTGATCCACCGACAGGTTCCCCTACCGGTGCCTTGTTACGACTTAGTCCCTCTCACCGAGCCTACCTTAGATCCACGCGAGGTGGAGTTTCGGGTATTCCCGGCTCGCTTGACTTGACGGAGTGAGTTCATTTGAGTCAAATGTCTCGTTCCCAGCTCCTAGTAAATAGGAGCCCTCGACTTTCCATATCGAGGCTGAACATACGGATTTCCCGTATTCAGCGAGCCCCAAAAGTATGCATTTCTTCTTTCCATTTCTTAATCTTCAAAAATCCTTCATTGGTTCGATGCTCTTTCTTTACTACTGCTTTTACAATCTTCTTGAATAAGCGATAGTCTCGCATCTTATTCCCTTGCAAGGGATTTGCATCAAAAAATGGAATGATAACTTCACAAATGTCCTTTAGATTCGTTGTTTCATACCGATAGCAATCGTGATGATTCAATCGTCTATCTCTCTGAAATGATACCAGTCCTACTTTAAAGAATTGCTTTAGCTTTTTTAACAAGGCTAAGTCATCTTCTCGAAGCTTCAAATAGTAATGACATTCCACGCGATAGCTCTTTGAGCCATGTTCTTTGCGAGGAGGCCTGAGGTACGCAGTAAAACTCCCCTCCCCATCGGTTAATCCAACAATGTAATCTTTTGAAAGCATATGCTTTTTAGGTTAGGCCCTTCTCTTGCCAAGCAAGATACTATGGCACTAGCTGACTTCCTAGAAATTATCAGAAAAGACTCTCATTTCTAGGATCTCCCCGGGTAATTTATTTCACATTTCCTAGCATCCTTATGCACGAATTATTCTTGAACTTCCTTCAGACCGCCCGCAGGAGTCGTTCAAATTCATTATGTCATAGGCTGCTATTTGCCTCAAGCCCTCCACCCTGGACTCTTACGAGCCAGGACTGCTAATTTTTTGGCTACTTTGCTTTTGCAAAGACAGGACTTTAACCTGCTAGTGAAGTAAACCGCCGGGCACATTTTATTTGGCGGTGAGTACAAGGTCCAGGAACATATTCATCGCGCCATAGCTGATACGCGATTACTAGCGATTCCGGCTTCATGAGGTCGAATTGCAGACCTCAATCCGAACTGAGGGGCCGTTTAGGGATTTGCTCCACATTACTGTATTGCGTCCCATTGTCGGCTCCATTGTATCATGTGTGCAGCCCAGGATATCAAAGGGCCACGCGGACCTGGCGTCATCCCCACCTTCCTCCTGATTGTCTCAGGCAGTTTCGCTTGACATATAAAACAAGCGATAGGGGTTGCGCATGTTACCCGATTTAACGGAGCGCCTCAAGGTACATGCTGACGACGGCCGTGCAACACCTGCCTACTGGTCCTTGTGAGAAGGCTTCCCTTTCAGGAGGCTTTCCAGTAGGTGTCAAACCCTGGTAAGGTTCCTCGTTTGTTGACGAATTAAGCCACATGATCCACCGCTTGTGTGGACCCCCGTCTATTCCTTTGAGTTTTAATCTTGCGATCGTACTTCCCAGGCGGGATACTTAACGCGTTAGCTTCGCCACGTGAAGGGTCGACACTTCACATAGCTAGTATCCATCGTTTACAGCGTGGACTACAAGGGTATCTAATCCTTTTTGCTCCCCACGCTTTCGTCTCTCACCGTCAGGATTGTTCCAGCTGAATGCCTTCGCTTTCGGTGTTCCTCTTAATATCAACGGATTCCACCCCTCCACTAAGAGTTCCATCAGCCCCTAACATCCTCTAGTCTAAAAGTTTCCCTTGCATTCCAAAGGTTGAGCCCTTGGTATTTAACAAGAGACTTGCCAAACCGGCTACAGACGCTTTACGCCCAATAAATCCGGATAACGCTTGGGGGCTCTGTATTACCGCTGCTGCTGGCACAGAGTTAGCACCCCCTTATTCATAGAGTACCGTCAGACGCACCTCACTCTCGCTCGGTGCTAATATTCATAGATATTTATTGATACTTGCTCGCTACGCTCGCGATACTCATTGCAATGAATATCAACGAGTATCGTTTCGAGCAAAGCGAGAAACAAATATCAACAAGTATCTTTCGCATCGAACGACAGTGAGATGCGCCTTCTTCCTCTATAAAAGTGGTTTACAACCCGAAGGCCGTCATCCCACACGCGACGTCGCTGGATCAGGCTTGCGCCCATTGTCCAATATCCTCGACTGCGGCCACCCGTAGGTGTCAGGTCCGTATCTCAGTACCCGCGTTGGGGAACAGGCTCTCACCTCCCCTACCCGTCATAGCCTTGGTGAGCTTTTACCTCACCAACAAGCTGATAGGCCGCGGACCGCTCCTAAAGCGAATTGCTTCTTTACCCCTCCTTCGCTCTGCGTTCCACACAGAGCTACGGAGGGCGAAGCCTTACGGCCTTGCCCTCTGAAGCTTTTTGTGAAACAAAAAGCGAAAGAGGGGGCTATCGGGAATTAGCCAACCTTTCGGCTGGTTGTGCCCGTCTTTAGGGTACGTATCCACGTGTTACTAACTCGTTTGCCACTTGCCAATGCTACGCATTGGCCGCGGAACTACGCAGAACAAACGCAGAATCACGCAGAAACTATTTTTCTGCGTATTTCCGCGTCAAGTCTGCGTGTGTCTGCGGTCAGTGCGTAACACTGACACGTTCGACTTGCATGCCTTATCCACGTCGCCAGCGTTCATCCTGAGCTAGGATCAAACTCTCTAAACGTACCCTCGTAAGGGTACTGATAGAGTCGGAACAACTCTCAAAAATCAACCTAGTACTCTCACTCGCCATATCTCATCAACTTGAGAAGTGCTAAAACGAAACAATCGCAAGACGCGACGACAAAGCGGTAGTTTTAACTACCGTGAGGAGGAGCAACAAAGCGATTGGTCGTTTTTGCGCTTCCCTTTTGGGGCGGCGCAATATTTGGCCATCTTCTTTGTTGTGTCCCTGCGGGACATCTCCCGTAGGGAGACTCGTCTCTCATGTGCCGAAGGCACACATCGTTCCTCGCGCCGTGAATCTGTCTCAAATTCGCGCCGCTCAATTGATGGAATATGGTGAGTGAGAGTACAACTTACTTTACAACTTACATTCGTCTTTCGTATTTAATTGCCAAAGTACATTCCAATCTGCAACCTGGTCAAAACAACTCCCGAAGGCATTCATTAAAAACACCTTCGGGAACTGTCTTTTAGGAACATGTAATTAAAACATCTACATAAGCTCTGTAGAGAAAGAATACTACTTCTGCATATTCTCGTCAAGACCTGGAGCTTACTACCTCAAAAGGAGTATTTCTATATTCCCATACCGGAATAAGCTTAGCATATCTTTTCTCTAACGCAAGATATTCAGGTTTGAGTATTACATCAAGCTTTATATGTGGATACAGTTTTCTAAACTTTTCATCTCTTTCTTTTGAATACTTCCACCAAAAGTTTTTAACTTCTATATACTTTTCAAAACCTGGCAAATAAAAATCTGGTGTATATATTTGGCCCCCAATATCAAATGAGGTTGGAGCATAAAGCCACGCTATACCCAAATAGGTATACAGACGAGCCATATTAGCTTCCCATCTGCTATAAAAATAAATAGTAGGATCTATATCCCTCCTAATCCCAGCTTTCCCTCTTGATGCCCGTGGTGATGTAGGTTGCCCTCCTATAACAGTCATTGCGCACTGGTTACTGCAAAACTTCCGCTTTGCCTGATAAGGCCAGACAGAGAATGTTTTCATACATTCTTGATTTTCACAGCGTTTCTCAATAAAATTCTTTTTTCGTGCTGGATATGTTCTGCCCGCAAGCGATGCTGCAATCTTTTGCTTTACTTCTTCTGTCAAAGGTCCTCTTATTTTATTGTTGACGACAGCAGCACAGCTATGCCCACAGTATATGTTAGAGTAGCTTGGGATAACCTCAAATCCTTTATTGCAGCCTTTTCGAGCGCAAACTCGTTTCTCTTTTTCATAAAAGAAATCAAATGTACCCTTCTTCCAGTTTTTTTGAGTCAAAACACTTTACTTCTTTCTATATTCTGGTGAGCTATAAAAAGCATGGGCCATATGTTTATTTTACCAAAAAATCGCCCAAATGGCGACCTCTTGATTTATGAGCCAGAGGCGGGATTTGAACCCGCAAACCTTCGCTTTACAAAAGCGCTGCTCTACCAATTGAGCTACCCTGGCAACTATACTACTACACCTTCTTTTGTTTGAGCTTTTTCCAATAATCATCTGAGAACTTAGAGTCACTATTCTTCTCCTGGGACTTCTTTCTTAAATTCTCTAGAATTCGTCCTGTCTTACTCTCTGTTTTCAAAGCCACAATTCTTGTCTTTGAAAGTACATTTTGCACAAGCACATCAGGAGAGGAAACTTGGCGCATTGCCTTTGAATCTCGCATAATAGCAAAGAGTCTTTTCATATCCTCCTTTGGAGAGCTCCCCTCCTCTTTTGCAGGATATGTTAAAAGCACTGGAAGTTTCTTTCCCATGATATACAAAAGACCAATGGTGCTTACTATAAGGAGAAAAGATGCGATGATAACTCCTATCATATTTGATAGCGCACAAATCGCTTTACAACAATATTCTCTCCAAGCTTTGCAATGTATTCTTGCAAGAAGTTCTCCATTGTCTTTGAAGAATCCTTTATGTAGTCTTGTGCTAAAAGCTCCTCTGGAGACTCGGCGTCCATTGCAGCTATTTGCAAAGAAAGCTCATGAGCCAAAGCCTTAAAGTCGCCAGACTTTGCAACAAAATCAGTTTCACAACGTAAGTCCAATATTACACCAGTCTTTGCTGTAGGGTGCAAATACACATCTATGACTCCCTCCCCAACTTCTCTTACTTGCTTTTTTTGTGCTATTTCAGCGCCACGAGAACGCAAAAACTCTCTTGCTTTCTCAAGGTTATCTCCGGACTCTTTCAGCGCATTATTAATATCCATCATGGACATCCCAGTTTCCTCTCGCAATTGTTTAATGTCGTTTATATCCATTTTTTCTTTATTGTAAGGTAGGAGCTGTGCCCCATGCTGCTTTAATTTTATCAAAAATATATGTAAGCGCACTCACCGCATCATTGTTTGCAGGAATGAAGTAATCTGCATCTGTTGGATTTGTGTCGGTATCTGAAATGGCAATAATAGGGATACCTATCTTCTTTGCCTCTCGCACCGCTGCACTGTTTACCACAAGGTCACAGATGAATATAGCATCTGGGACTTTGGTAAGTTCTTTCACGCCACCGAAAGTTTTTTCCAGCTTAATAATTTCCTCCTTTAAATTCAACTGCTCTTTTTTGGTATACTTCTCGTCCCATTCTCCTGAAGCCTGCTGTGCCTCCAACTCCTTGAGCCTTTCAATTCTCTTTAAAATGGTGTTGAAGTTTGTAAAAGTACCTCCAATCCATCGCTCGGTAACAAACGGAGAGCCACAAGCCTTTGCCATTTCCTTAACCAAAGACTGTTGCTGTACTTTAGTCCCTACAAATAAAATAGTTTTTCCTTCCTTCTTTAACTTCTGTATCTGCTCTAGCGCCTCATCTAACTTCACCTTTGTTTTTTCCAAGTCAATAATATGCACGGTATTTCGCACCCCTGTTATATACGGCTTCATCTTAGGATGAGTCTTTGAGGTACGATGACCAAAATGAAGACCCGCCTCCATCATCTTTTGAATGATTGGATCGGTCTTTGGCTCTTGAGGTTTTGCTATTACTGCCATACGCCACTCTTTATACCACGATTGTTTTCTATTTACAAGTATGCTACATTAGTCATATGAAAAAAAATATACACCCACAATATTTCCCAAAAGCAAAGGTAACCTGCTCTTGCGGTAATGTTTTTGCCATTGGGGCGACTAAAGAAACTCTTGATATAGAGGTATGTTCTTCATGCCATCCGTTCTACACTGGTAAAGAGAAGATTATGGACAAGGTTGGCCGAGTCCAGAAATTCCGCTCCAGGCTTGCAAAGAAGAAATGAACTTTGAAGAACTAAAGAAAGAATATCAAACTCTCTTGTTAGAGCTTCAGGACCCTGAGCTTATTTCAGATTACCAGCGTTTTGACGAGCTTTCCAAAAGAAAAACAAAGCTAGAAAAAATCCTTACAAAGCAAGAAGAACTAGAGCACCTCAAGGCGCAGATAATGGAAAACCAAGAGATGCTTGGCGCAGAAGACCAGCCAGAATTACTCTCTTTGGCAGAGGCTGAAACAAAAACACTTCAAGAAAAACTCACAGTCGCAAAAAAGGAGCTAGAGAACCTCATATCTAAGGGACAGAAAGACCTTCCAAGTGCTCTCATTATGGAATTTCGTGCAGGAGCTGGTGGAGATGAAGCTGCTTTATTTGCCGCTGATCTTTTAAGCATGTATCAAAGATATGCAGTAAACAATGGATGGACAACCACTCTTTTGGAAGAAGACCGAACTGACATTGGAGGAATAAAGAACGCATCGCTAGAAATAGATGGGGAAGATGCCTTTTTACACTTGCAGTATGAATCTGGAGTACATCGCGTGCAAAGAATCCCAGAAACAGAAAAAGCAGGACGTATTCATACCTCTACGGCAACCATAGCTCTCATTCCCAAGGCAACAAAAACTCAGTTTCAAATTAATCCTGCTGACTTAAAAATGGAGTTTACTGGGTCCTCAGGGCCTGGTGGGCAAAACGTAAACAAAAGACAAACCGCAGTTAGACTTATTCATATCCCATCAGGCCTTACGGTGCTTTCACAATCATCAAGATCTCAACTAAAAAACAAGGAGGCAGCGCTCTCCTTACTTGAGTCAAGGCTCATGGCACAAAAGGAAGAAAAAGACGACAAAGAAGCTGCGGGACAAAGAAAAGCTCAAATTGGATGGGCAAAGAGGGTAGAAAAAATTAGAACATACAACTATCCTCAAGATAGAATCACCGATCATCGAATTGAGCAAAGTTGGCATGGAATAGAGAAAATCATGGAAGGAAACCTAGATCCTATCGTGCAAGCCCTCCTGGACTATCAGCAATCACATCCTAAGCTAAGCTTAGTTTTGCAAAACTAAGCTTAGCTTAGGATGCCCACTACTTGCTACTCTCAAGAGCTTTAATGTCTTGCTCGTATCTTTTGGTAATTGCCATTACATTATCTCCATAGAACTCATATCGTATCTGGTTTTTGGTGGAACAATTCCCAGAGAAATATGATACCGCAGCGCACCACTCATATTCAAAGGTTTGTCTGGTTGCTTTCAAGTCACCAAGGTACACACCAGAAGCCAAAAAGGCATCACTAATGTTCCAAGGGTCTGCAGGACTCCCTTTTAATTTTGCAATTCTATCTTGGTACCCCATCCATGTTGAGGGAATGAATTGTGCAGGCCCCATAGCCCCTCCATAGCCCCCCACAGAAGGAATAGGGCAAGATACCGCAGTATTAAAAGGGTCTCTCCCAAGCTCACGCGTTATCTGCAAGAACGGCTGAACATCTCGCGTTGGCTTCATAACCCGAGACACAAACCTCCCATTGAGTGTTTCCCCATTCCCGGTGTTTACGTCCTTTAGATAGCACTGACCAACGTTCTTCCCAATGTTGGATTCTTGCGTAAGTACTGCAAGCAAAAAAGGTGCACGAACATTAGTTAACTTGGAAACTGCCTCTGCAATTAAAACCGCCTCTCCAAAAGTTGGGGCATCTGGTACTCCAATTAAATCAAAGATACGAGAACGAATCTCTTGCGCTTGCTGTTGGCGATTTACTAGCAGTTTTTGGTACTCAGATTCCTTCCCTTTTGTTACATTCAAAAGCTGTTCATTCTGGTTCGTTAAATACTGACTCTCTTGTTTTTGCAATATTTGAATTTTCACAAAGTTCTCCTCATCCTTTTTTTCAGATTCCAAGTTACCTTTTTGTCCTTTAAGATACAAAGAAAGGTCAATAGTACTGTCAAGTAAATCCTTATTTTTATCCTGCAAAGACTGCAATGCAGCTATGTTATTGAAAAAATCAGAAAGCGTAGGCCCGGTTAAAATAATCTCCACAATAGTTCTTTGATCCTCCTGATGTAATCTTTGCAAAAGCTCTGCTAACTGTCCTCTCTTTGCTCCAATATCTTCCTCGGTTTTCCCAATGGAAAAAGTAGTATCGGTAATCTGTCCTCGCAAATCAGTGATAAGGGCGTTACTCTTGGCAACCTGAAGATCAGCCTTGCGAATCTTACTCTTTAGTATGGAAATCTGATTTTGCAAAGTCTTCTTTTCCTGCTGAGTCTTTGTAATATCTCCTTCAATTGACCCAATTTCCGCTTCCAGCGTTGCGAGCTCAGCTTCCAGCTGTTCCCGTTCCTCTGTGGGAGTTAAGCCCTGCGCAAAAATCCCTGGGAATACCAAAACAAAAATGGTTATCACAACAATGAGAAATCGCGAAATGCGTGTCATAGAGTATCTAGTATTTAGTATATAGGAGTTTCGCTAAATACTAAATACTACATACTACATACTAGCTTTTTTGCTCTTCTGCTGGAGCTTCTCCTTCTTCTTTCTTCTTCCCCTCTACCTTCTCTATGGCCGCAACAGCAGCAGCTTCATCCTCCGCAGGACTTGCGACCTCCTCCACAATCTCTTCATGTACTACCTGAGCTACAATCCACTCAGGGTCAGATAGAATTTCTACCTTTGCGTGTACTGGTAAATCTGAAACTAAAATTCTATCTTCCAGAGTTTTTAGCACTGAAACGTCCACTGTGATTTCTGAAGGAAGGTCTTGCGGCAAAGCAGATACTTCAACTTCATGTATATTTTGAATTAATGTACCTTCAAAACTCTTTACCGCATCAGCCTCTCCATCCAAATGCACAGGAACCATAATTTTAATCTTCTCGTCTAGTTTTGGCTGATAGAAATCAATATGGATAGCAAAGTCTGAGAGAGGATGATGCTGTACCCCACGGATAAGCACCAACTTATTCTCTTTTGCTACGCCAAGAGAAATAAGTGAGCTTTCTCCTACCTCTTTATATGCTACATCAAACTCTTTTTTTGCAACTGATAAAACAACAGGATCAGATCCTGGTCCATACAGAACAGCTGGAATAAAACCTTCTTTACGAAGAGCTTCCACCTTCTTTCCTGTAACTTCTCTTTTTTGCGCTGCAAGCTGTATCATTATATTTTTATACTTTATTTGCTGAGCCCAGAAACAAAATATGCTCCTCTGCTACCTTCTCTACTGCAAGGATACTTGGAGGCAAAATTTTATACGGAGTAATCTCTTTTGGGTACTTTTCTATAGTTTCACGAAGCGTTTTGGTAAATGCTACCCTTAATTCAGTTGAGATATTCACCTTCACCACTCCGGTCTTTACTGCAGAAAGCAAATCACGTTTTTTGGTACCAGAGCCTCCATGCAGTACCATAAAACATATACCACGCTTTTTAATCTCTTGCAACTGCCTTATATCAAGTCGAGGGTTCTCTTTATACACGCCATGCACTGTTCCAATAAGTACAGCTAGGGCATCTACCCCGGTTTTTCCCGCAAATTCCTTTGCTTCTGCAGGATCAGTAAAAGAATCCTCACTAAATATTGGAGCTTCCCCGCTATGCACCATTGAGTGTTTCCCTGGAATCTCCATAAACTCTCCTTCTACAACTGAAACACCTTTCTTTCTTGCCAATGCTACTATCTTTTTTGTGATAGCAATATTTTCCTTAAAAGGATATGCGGAACCATCAAAATGCACAGCATCATACCCTGCCTCAATAGCCTCCTTTACTGAAGCAAAGGATTTTCCATGATCAAAGTTTAAAAAGATAGGAAGCTTTGTTTCCTTGCGATATGACTCAACTAAAGCGACTGCTTGCGCTTTCCCCAAAAACTTACTATCCCCTTCTGATGTTCCCACAAGCAGTGGAGCATTATGCTTCACCCCGGCTCGTACAATACCTTGCAATTGCTCTGCCGTGCAGAAATTAAACTGCACAAGAGCAAACCCTTCTTTCCTTGCCTTTGCATAATAATAACGTAAATCTTTCTTTGCCATAGTTTTAGTATACGCCAAAACTCCCTCAAAACAAAACCCCAATGATTATCCATTTTCATTGGGGTGAGCCGAGCTTGTTGAGCTTTTTTGACCTACTGACCTTCCAGCTCCGCCCTCTCGGCTTCGAGCTCACCTATATGTTGACGAGCTCTTCTAAGTTCGCGTTCTCTGAACAATTCGCAAAGGCAATCTGCCTCCACCTCGCGAGCCATCCGCAGCTCTTCCGAAATCTCGTCGAGCCGCTCCTGGATCAAATGCTCCTTCGCGTCTTTCTCGGAATAGACTTCATGCCCTTCCGCGTCAAGAACCCGCTGGATGTTGCTGGCTGCCACTTTCCTCCAAATCTCTTGCATAATTTCCTCCACTCTCATTGTGATCCAAATGTCCTGCTTCAGGATATAATGTAGGCCCTAGATTCTACAAACCCTAGATTCTACAATATTATATACCATCTTTCAAGAAAATGTCAAGCGCACCAAAACTACAATACTATATAGTATTGTAGTTTTGTGCAAGTTTTAGATTATTAGATTACGTAGATTACAAGATACATGCAAGAGTACAAGCATATACTCCATTGAACAAAGAAAGGGGTTTATTTTTTGAGGTACACCACCTGCGTAGGGTAGGCAAATGCAATGCCTTCTTTTTCCAATCTCTCCTTTATTTGAAAATTTATCTCTTGCTGCATATCCATGTACTCATTGTACTGCGTGGTATTGGCATGATACACCACCTCGTAGTTTAAGGAAAAATCTCCAAACTCTTTAAAATGCACCCTATCTAAATCTGCCAACTCTATTTCTTTAAGTATCTTGCTTACAACCAAAGGAATCTTGCGAAGTTTCTCCCCTGAAGTTTCATACGTTACTCCAAAGGAAAACACCACTCTTCTCTTTTCCAGTTTCCGGTAGTTATTTACGCGAGACCCAGTTAAATCCTTATTTGAAATAACAAGCTCTTGTCCTTGCAAAGTTGTAAGGCGCGTAGACTTTATCCCAATATGCTTTACTGTCCCCATATCATTTCCCACAACAATGAAATCTCCCGTAGAAAATGGTTTATCAAAATACAAGGAAAAAGATGAAAAGATGTCAGAAAGAATGTTCTGCAGAGCAAAGGCAATGGCAATACCTCCAATACCAAGGCCCGCCACCAGGGCCGTGATATCGTATCCTAGGTTCTGGGCGACAAGCAGAAAGGCAACCACCCAAACTACAAGTTTCATGGCCTTGCCCAGCAACTTGACCATGGAAGGGTCAAAATCGGCCTCCTCGGTCAAGCGCGTTTTTATGATCCGCAAAAAGAAGTAGTCAACAATCCTAGTTACGGCCCGAATGCCAGCATACACAAGAATGGCAAGGGCAAGCCAAAAGCCAACCGTGCTCACAAAGGCGGGCCACGCGATGAACTGGGCTCCAGTCCCCACTGCCAAGAGCAGGTAGAAAGAGAAGTTAAAGGAACGCAAAATCTCAACAACAAGGTCGTCAATATCCGTTTTGGTGCGAGATGCAATCTTTCGCATCTGCCGTACCACCAAGACGCGAAACAACCACAAACCAAACCATACTGCAAGCACAGCTCCCATGGCGGTCGCATAAGCCTCAAGCGTATTGTTTAAAAACACGTATTGTAAAACTTCACTTTGCATGCCGCGCTGTTGCTTCTTCCACAAGCTTTTCTGCTTCCTTCTTGGATTTAAAATCCCCGGCCTTTACCCATTTTTCTGGCTCCAACAACTTGTAGGTTTCAAAGAAATTCTTAATCTCTTTTTTGATATGGTCTGGCAGATCAGAAACATCTTTTACATCAGCAAACCTATGGTCCACCTTTGCTATAGGCACTGCCAAAATCTTGTGATCAATGCCAGCTTCATCCTCCAGCTCAAGATACCCAATAACCTCTGCACGCACCACACAACCAGGAAAGGTAGGGTTGGTTACGAGCAGTGCAACATCCAATGGATCTTTATCTTGACCCATTGTTCCTTGCGCAAACCCGTAATCAAAAGGAAATGTTTCTGTCCCATACAGCGTGCGGTCCAGCGTAATCTCCCCGGTTTTCTCGTCTCGCTCATACTTATTCTTTGAGCCTTTTGGAATTTCTACGAATACTTTAACTTCCATTGTCAATTGTTAATTGTTAATTGTTCTAGCTGCGACCTTCACATGCCTCACAAGAGTTGTAACATATCCCCATTCATTATCGTACCAAGACAATACCTTTACTAAGTCTCCATCTACCACTTTCGTAAAGCTTAAATCCACAATGGCTCCATATGGACTTTTCAAAATATCAGAGGAAACTACTGGCTCTTCTGTCACCTTCAAAATACCTTTCCACTGCGCAGAACTTGCGGCTTTTGCTAAAATGCTATTTATCTCCTCTACGCTAGTTTTCCTCTTTGCAATAAAGGTAATGTCTGCAATGCTTCCTGCTACTACAGGAACTCGAAGAGCAATACCATCAAATTTACCCTTAAGCGCTGGGATTGCTCGCGCCACAGCAGTAGCAGCTCCAGTGGTTGATGGAATAATGTTTTGCGCTGCCGCTCTCCCTCGACGAGGATCAGACCCATGGCTTGGCCCATCTACCAAACTTTGCGTTGCAGTATATCCATGTGTAGTATTGAGCACTGCTTTTACAATCCCTGGACTTTCAGACAACACTTGAATCACTGGAGATGCTGCGTTGGTTGTGCAAGAACCATTTGAACTAATAGTGCACAGCCCCATATCCTTTTCATTTACCCCAGAGAGCACTGTTCTTCCATTTTCCCCATCGCTATCCTTTGCAGGGGCTGTAATCACAACGCGCCTTGCTCCAGCTTCCAAATGTACCTTTGCCTTTTTGAAGGAATCAAATACCCCGGTTGCCTCCACCACAATATCCACCCCAAGCTTTTTCCATGGAAGTTTTACGGGATCTTTCTCTTGAAAAATTTCAACTCCTTTCAAACCCTTTTCAAACGTTCCATATACACTATCGTACTTTAAAAGATATGACAGATCGTCCAGGTCTCCCAAGTCATTAATAGCGACAATTTGAAAATCACCTACCTCTTGCGCCTGACGAAAAAAAAGTCGCCCAATACGTCCAAACCCATTAATTGCTACCTTTGTCATATTCTCTATCTTACCACACCAAAAGGAGTATTCAACTCTTAAGGAGTTTATGTAAAATATCTTGAACGCCAAGCTCCTTTGCCCATTGAGTAAGATAGCCCATATCAATCTCTCCTTTTGAGATAGCCAAGACAGATTCAACGTCTTCAAGTTGCCGCGTTGAGACAGAATCTCTCGCCCAGAGAAGCTTCATTAAGATAAGGTCTTCAGGAGAACTAAAGTACACCTGTTCCCCTAAAACCTCTTTTGCCACTCTTCTCTGGAGGCGAGATTGGTCAAAAGGTTCTTTTTTCAGAATCCAAAAATCCACTTTCATTCCAGTTGTGCCATCAACGAAGTTAAACTCACCTTCCGTTTTCAGGGCCTCTCTGATCGCTTCTGTATCCACATACCCTGTTTCTCCCAGCTTCATGAGTTCTTCTGCAAGGTCTTCAACTTTTTCTGCTTGCATTTCAACAACCATATCGATATCTGCGGTATAGCGTGGTCTGCCCCATACAAAAACTGCCATCCCTCCTGTAATGATGTACGGGATGTTGAGCCGTTCAAGAATCTGGACTACTTTGATGAGAAGTTTCCTTGGATCTATTTCTTCCATAGTTTGCATTGTTTGGGTTAAGCGCACGCCCAAGTTTCCACAGGTCAGCGCCTAGCTTCATTTTTTCATCCGCAGACATGTTGCGGAATATATCATCTTGTATTTCTTGGGCTGATTTCTTGTCCTTCATAAAACTATTGAATAACTTGAAAAATAGCATCAATAAGGTCCGTAGCAATAAGAGCCTCCTTTTTATCCTTTGCTGCAATTTCACCTGCCTTGCCATTTATGTAGGCGGCCGCGGCTGCGGCTTTTACAGGAGAACCTCCCCGCGCAAGCAGAGCACCTACAATACCAGCCAAGGTATCCCCTGTCCCACCAATACTCAAATAGGGTGAACCAGTTTCATTGAGCAGAGTTTCTTTGCCATTTGAGATAATATCAGTCTTTACCTTAAGTAAAATAGTAGTCTGTAATCTTAACGCTTCAGCTTCTACCACAGGAACTCTTTCCTCTTCTGTGAGAGCTCTCACTTCTTTGCCCGTAACCATCTGAAACTCAAAGGTATTAGGAGTAATCACAAAAGGTTTTCCTGCCAAAACCGTGGGGTCTTTTGCCACCGCATGCAGAGCGTCAGCGTCAATAACAACAGGGAGGGAAGTTTGACGCAAAAACTCCAGCACTGTTTCTTGTGTCTCCTGAGTTCTCCCCAATCCTCCTCCAATAACCACTGCTGCTTTGCCGTGAGTAACCTCCTTTGCTGCCTCAGCTCTTGCGATTAATATTGCTAAATGTTCTTTTAACAAATGTGTATTATCTAATGGAAGTGCTGCTAATACAGGGGTAAAAGATGCAATAATGTCAGCTGCCCTTTTGGGGGCGATAATGCGAACCATATCAGCCCCTGCTCGAAAAGCCGCCAAGCCAGACAGCGCAGGAGCTCCAGTGTAAAACTCACCTCCTCCAATAATTAATACAAGCCCATAGTCGTACTTTTTTACCTCCTCTGGCCTGGGAGGATATACATTACGCAAAATATCTTTGGTTACTTTTTCCATACTATTTACATCTTACTTTCTTCCTTTATAAACTGCAAAAGTTCTTTCCCCAAGTAAGGATCCTTGAGCGAGAAGTGAAGATTTGTTCGCATCCAATCTTTTTTATTCCCAGCTTATCTCATATCCATACACAACCTTTCCATCGCGCACCATGTCTCCTAATGCTTCAAATAATATTATCTCCCCTTTTTTATTTGGCTTTGTTTTTTTCAAATAATCAAAAACTTCCGGAGTAATGATACGCCTTCCAAGACTAGCTAAATCAGAGGGAGCTTCTCCTTGTGGTTTTTCGATAATATTTTTTACCTTATACAAACGCTGTGAAATCTTTTCTACATCAACAACCCCATATGAAGATAAGCGCTCTTTAGGGAGGCGAGCTAGCGCAACCACTGGCTTTTGCGCTGTTTTGAATACTTGAGCTAATTGCACGCACCCTGGAGTTTTTGCCTCAACAATATCATCTGGGAACACAACAAAGCAAGATTCCTGACCGATAAATTTCTTTGCCTGCAACACCGCATGGCCATCCCCTAACGGCTTATCAGAAACAAAGGTGAAGGAGAGCCCTTCCAATGTTTTATTAAGCTCTTGCACCTCTTCTAAAAGATCCTCTTGATTTCTTTCTTGTAAAAGTTTTTCCAGTTGAGGAGAACGCTTAATGTATTCCTCAACTTGCTTTTTATTATTATTTACAACAAAAATGATGTGCAAAACTCCCGCTGCCTTCAATTCCTCCAATGCATACAAAAGCATAGGTTTTAAACCTACTGGTAAAAGTTCTTTTGGTACGGCTTTTGACAAAGGCAAAAAGCGCGTTGCCAGACCTGCAATAGGAATTATCGCCTTTGTTATATCACTCATAAAAACTATAGAGCGTCTCCTTGATATCTATTATTACGAAGGAAAGAAGGGATGTCCCACTGCCCATCTTGCTTCTCCATATCTTTTATTTCTCTATCCTGAGCCTTTTTTAAGTCCAAAGCATTCCTCCTCATCTTAAAAGATGGAGGACGAGGAGCTTTCAAAGCTGGAGGAGGAGTATCTTTCTTTACAGTTTTTTTCTCTGGCTTCTTTGTAGTAGGTTTTTTAATTGCAGACTTTTTTACACTGCTTTTCTTTTTCCCATCTGGCTTTTCTACAATTTTCTCTAGTTTTTTCTCAGCCTTTTGTTCGCACCCAACAGCAAAAAGAGCGATGCGAAGCTTATCCTTGTACTCTGGTTGAAAAGAAATACCAAAAATAATGCGAGCTTTTATATTAAAAGAAGAGATATTTTTTGAGATATCAGCAACCTCATGCATTTTCATTGCTTTATCCCCAGTTATATTAAACACCATGCGATCAGCTCCGCGAATCCCATAATCATAAAGAGGGTTACTCAGTACCTCCTTTAAGGCAAGTTGAGCTTTAGGTTCGCCCTGCATCAGGGCAGTGTTTAAGTAAGCAAGCTTCCCTCTTCCTTCCAGTAAGGTTCGTAAGTCAGCAAAATCAATATTGATGAGGCCTGGAAGAGCTAAGGTATCAATAAAACCTTCCAGGGTCTCAGCTAATCTTTTATTCACCGCTGAAAATGCACTGCGAAATGGGGTTTTTTGATCAATGATGCGAAAGATATTTTCATTTGGAATCACACTATACACGTTGAGTAAGGGGATGACTTTTTGCAGGGCAACATCTGCTATTTCCTTTCTTTTTTGTCCCTCAAAAGCAAATGGCATCGTAAAAATACCTAGCGTCAAACACTTTGCTTCTTTTGCTGCTTCCGCAAATACTGAGATTGCACCAGATCCAGTCCCTCCCCCCAAAGAAGCTATCAAGATACAAACATCTTGACCTTCCACTAATTTCTTTATCCTATCCTTTTCTGCTTTTGCCCCGGCCTCTCCCAAGGCAACATCCATGCCACATCCAAGGCCATGAGTAAGCTCTTGTCCAAATGCAAATGCTCGAATATTACGCGAAAGATTCTTTTGCGCTTGCATGTCTGTATTTGCAGAAACAAAATCCACTCTTCCTACCAAGCGTGCAATTTCTGCTACGATAGAAGAACCTCCCCCTCCAACGCCAATAACTCGAATCTTAGTCTTTTGTGCTCCCTCTGCGCTCAAAGCTAACTGCTTTGCTTTAGCGGAAACCACAGCACGCTTTTTTACAGCGCGAGGAGTCACTTTTACCCTACTTTTTTTTTGCGGCTTCTTTGGTTTTGCTTTTGCCTTTTGAGTTTTCTTTGCCATTCCTCCATTGTAGTAAGGCTAGTATTTTTGTCAATTTCTTTTCTCAAGTGTATACTACCCCCATAGGAACCTCAAAGCCCAACTTTTTTTCATTTATCTTTCTGCGTTCGTTGGCGTAGTTGCTTTTTCTATGATTTTCCCATTACTCCCATCTATCAGACGTGAAAAAGTGCAAACTTAAACAGTGCGAATGTTATCTTTTTTCACTAGCTTTTTAATAATCTTTGCTGCCTCAGTGGCATCTTTTACCACGCGGTAAATTTTCATGTCTTCCTTATCAATATTCTTTCTTTTTTCATACAGATCCTTTGCAATCCATTTGATCAGTGGATTCCAGTACTCTTCCCCCACTAAAATAATGGGGATGGGATCAATCTTTCTTGTCTGTACAAGAGTGACTAACTCAAAAAACTCATCGAGTGTTCCAAACCCTCCTGCAAAAAATATGTATACCTCAGAGGCAAAAGAAAGCATCACCTTTCTAGCAAAGAAGTAATAGAAAGACACGGATTCTTTCACATACGGATTCGCGTTCTGCGTCTTGCCAAGCTGAATATTAATACCAGCTGACTGTCCTCCTGCTTCTACTGCCCCCTTGTTGGCAGCTTCCATAATGCCAGGACCTCCTCCGGTAATAATAGCAAAACCATCTCCTGCAAGGAGCGAGGCAAGCTTTCTTGCTTCCTCATAGTGCTTGTCTCCTGCAATGCAACGGGCTGAACCAAAAAAGGTAGCTGATTTACCGTAATTTCGCAAAAAATGAAACCCCTTGGCAAATTCCTGTGTGATGCGTGTTAGGCGCATTTCTCCTACTCTTTCAGGAGGGAGATTCATTAATTTCCCTAAGGTTGCGGCAGGCAAACAAATTTCTCCTGACTTATGGATTTTTTTTACAGTATTTTTCTTCATGCGATTACGAAGTTATCCATTTAATAGAGCACCCCATAGAGTACTTTTCCTCTTTTGAGATTTCTTGTCCGGAAACAAGTCGTTCAATATTTATATCCATAGTGCTCTCTCTTGTCTCTTGTCCAGGCTCCAGCGCATCATCAATCCTCCCATGAAATACCAATTGAAGGTCTTTATCAAATAGAAAAGAGTCTGGCGTACATGTAGCGCCATATGCTTTTGCAGTCTCTTGAGTTTCGTCCAAGACATAGGGAAATTGCATATTTCGTTCTTTTGCAAACTCTTTCATATTCTCCATGCCTTCCCCCTCATATCCAGGATCATTGCTATTAATGCCAACAAAAGCAATTCTCTCTTGCCACTTCTCGCAAAGCTTACCTATCGCATCTATCTTTGCAATTACGTACGGACAATGATTACAAATGAATAAAACAAGAAGTCCTTCCTTCCCTTTAAAATCAGAAAGAGAATATGTTCTCTCATCCACTCCTTGTAAAGAAAAACTTGGCGCTTGCTCTCCACTGCTGAGTTTTTGGAACGATTTTGTGAGTACCATATATCGCTATAGTACCACACCTTACAAAAGTTGTATAAATGAAACCCCAGCTAGAATAAAAATCATCCCAAGAAACATTTTTTGAGTAATTCTCTCTTTTAAAAATACACTACCCAAAAGAACTCCAAACATAGGAAACGTACTCATAAGTGGAGCAACAATAGAAACTTCTCCCATTTGAAGTGCGCTAAAGTTTAGCAAAAATGCAGCTGAAAGCGAAACTCCAGCAAGTAAGGAAAACTTAATATCGGAAAATGACGAAGCGCGCAATACTGATACTTGCTTGCTCCACAGCACATACAAGAGGGCTACGAGCAAGGCCATAGTTACGACAATCGCTGCGCCGCCCAATGGATCTTGAAGGTCTTGAAGTCCTCTTTTAGTTATTGCAATTGAGAACCCTCCAAATAGCGCAGAACCAAGAGGCAAAAGAATATCTCTTTTGCGAAACTCCTTCTTTTCAATTCTTCCCTTGCTTAGTACAAAAATACCAAAGATAATTGACGCCATACCAAAAAATACCAGAAAAGAAAAATGCTCTCCTAGAATTCCTATCGCTACAATCGTTGCAAAAAAAGGAGCAATACCAACAATGGGTATAGTACGAGCCAATCCTATTCTTTGTAAAGAAGTAATGTTAAGCGCTCTTCCAATACCAGGACCAAGAAGCCCTGCTAAAAGAAACCAAGCAATAGCAAATGTTACAAGTAAACGAGCATCACCAAACAAAAAAACAAGAGTCCAAAAAATTGCGACACTTGAAAACAGTGAAAAAATAATTGCTTGCATACGGCTTGCCCGATCAAGTCCTTTTCGTATGAGCACATTGCTGAGCCCAATAAAAAACGCGCTCGTGAGCGCAAGAAATACTACCATGTCTTAAAAATTATCGTAATAGTACAAAACCAACTTTGCTCTGACGATACTATACCATACTACCAGGAAAAGTCCACTCTCTTTATATAAAAGTAATGGGGCGTCATATGACTGACACCCCATCTTCGTTTACTCAACTCCTTGGATTTACTCTAGGTTGACGGGCTTTAAATAGCCCATGTCGCCTCTTCGTTCAAGATACCCTGCCTTAATATCATGGCCGTGGGAGAAGACCAAAAGCCAACCCTTGCGCTCTGCCTCGGTCAGCAGATCCCTCTTCGCTTCCAGGGTGACATTAGGAGAACTGTCAAAGGCAGAAATGGCCACCAGGTTGAGGTGATGCGATGTAGGGACAATATCCCCCAAAAATACCACCCGATCCCCACCATGATTAAACATGACTATCTGATGGCCCTGAGAATGGCCATCGGTGACAATCACATTGAGGCCCGGCATGATTTCAGAGTCGCCATCCAGCAACTCCAATTGGCCCCGCTCCTCTATGGGCAGGAAATTCTCTGAGCGATGTACTCCATGACAACGCTCGTTTGGGTTGCAAGCCTCGTCCCAGCACTTTCTCTGGACGTAATATTTAGCCTTGGGAAAGGTGGGCACCAGGTTACCAGCCCGATCCAGTCGAGTGCAACCGCCCGAATGGTCAAAATGCAGGTGGGAAAGGACCACTGCGTTAATATCCTTGGGAGTAAGCCCAACGCCTTTCAATCCCCTCACTAGGCGGCTAGGGACCAATCTAAGACCTTGATCAACTTCCTTGGAGCCGATTCCGGTATCCACCAAGACGTTTTGTCCGCTAACTTGCAGCAACAAACAATTTAAGCCCAGTGTCATCCGGTTCTTGCGGTCAGTGACCACGCTACTCTCCCAAGCAACCTTTGGCACCTGGCCAAACATGGACCCAGCGTCCATTTTGGCAACCCCGTCACTGATAACCTTCACAGCTGTCGTCATCATGTTTGTCACCTCTGCCTATTTGAGTATTTTGGAAACAAGTTAAGAATTGGGATTTCACGCCGTCACTTAGCTTTTACATAAGGATGTTAAAGTTCATTCTATCTTTGGGGATTAGGTAATGCTCGTTCATTCAACCTTACATGTCAAGGATGTATTTTTAAACACATCAATGCACACAAATCCCCTAACATTTTCTCAACAACAAAAAGACACTCAAATCTGAGTGTTCTTTTTTTAGCTTTAAATTCGTTGCTAAGGCTACTGGACGAAATTCAAACCCTTTTACTGGGTAGTAAGTCCATCTTTGCATATAGCTTTGTGAAATAATCCTTTCAAAAGATAGCCTTCTTGGCGATTCTCCTACTCATATATCAATAAAAAACCATGGTATGATATTGATATGCTGGGAAGAATAATGCACAAAGTATAATGCTATGCAGCATTGAACTTCACCCACATTTTTGAATCAGAATCCACCACGCCAATACTTCAATACTAGCTAGTATTGAAGTATTGGCTGAAATCTAAAGTTAAGAATGTTAGACGTAAAGATGTTAGACGTCGGACGTCTAACATTTTCGAGGGATCTAAGACTCTTTTCTAAAGATCATACTTATTTTGTTTTTGCAAGACGTTCGAGTTGCTTGTCAAACGCAATAAGCGTAGTCTAACGGTCGAGAACAATTCTCGGCCGCCTCTATTTCAGCTACCCTTTCTGCTGCAAAGGTAATCTGGAGGCGGGCTTTGCCTTCTGGGTTAAAGGTAAAGAATTCCTGCAATGCTTCCCCAATGCGGTCAAGGAAGTAGAAGGGGCTTTCTGGAGTAATTCCGGGATTTGGCAGTACGGTCTGCTCCTTGGCAGAAGCAACTCCGCCCAGTAAAAACGCAGCCAACATAGAAGAGATAACGATTCTTTTCATAGTATTTTTATTCTACAAGTAATTTCTGTGGGGCACAAAAGTGGTTATCCACAGTTGCCCTCATGGAGATTTTGAGGGGTCTAGGTCTCCTCGATACTTCCTACCTTGGCTGCGGGTCCTGGATTCGAACCAGGATACCATTCTCCAGAGGAATGAGTCCTACCGTTAGACGAACCCGCAATACAAAAACACCATAGCGTATTTTCTGCTAAAAATCCAGGAAATACATTAGTAAAAAAACGGTGCACTCTCTAACAGAGTGCACCTTTATCTTTGTTTTTAAGATATCTATGTAACCTCTTCGGCCAATTCCCGCATGGAGGCGGTGTCTGACAAGGTTGTTGCCTTTACTCCTCGATCAATTCTTTTAATTAGGCCTGTTAGCACGCCGCCAGAGCCAAACTCCACGAACTGGGTTACCCCAGCGTTAACCAGATGGCGGACTGAATCCCTCCACTGGACACACCGGCAAAGACCGTTTATCAACTCAAGGCGAATCTCGTCCGCTGTGGTTAACGGAGTGGAATTACAATTGCCAATCACTGGCACCTTGGGTTGCTTGAAGTGCAGAGACTGAACTGCATCAGCCAGATCTCCTGCTGCCTCCATCATCAACGAGGAGTGAAATGCCCCGCTAACAGCTAAGGGGATTGTCTTTGTGGCTCCTCGGGCAGAAGCTAAGTCCATAGCTCGCGCTACAGCAATCTTCGCGCCACTAATCACTATCTGATCGTCGGTGTTGATGTTCGCCAGTTCAACGCCGGTCTCATCACAAATCTGCCCAAAAGCAAATTCATTTAATCCCAGAATTGCTGCCATGGCTCCAGGACGATTGATTGCTGCCTGGTTCATTAATTCGCCGCGCAAACGAACCAACCGCATGGCATCTGCAAATTCAATAACACCGGCCGCCACAAGAGAAGTGTACTCCCCTAGACTATGTCCTGCGACCGCCTTGGCTTCCCCTGCCTGTGAACCATACATCTCCTGCCACGTCCTTAAGGCAGCAATGCTCATGGTCATAATTGCTGGTTGAGAGTTTGTCGTATTTTGAAGTTCTATAGCTGGCCCTTCAAATATGAGACGGGAAAGTGGAAAGCCCAGACTATCATCTGCTTCTTTGAAGATCTCCCGCGCAGGCTGAGACGACTCAAAAAGCTGCGCCCCCATCCCCACACTCTGAGATCCCTGTCCGGGAAACACATATGCTCGATTAACGTCAATCACAAGAACCTCCTCGCAGATTTTATACTTACATTGTCAACGAGCTATTAAAGCACGCTTACAATATATTATACGCCATATACGACTAAAAGAAAGTGCTTCCTCTGTAAAGCTACACTCTAAGATGCCTACGCAACGCAAGCAGACTTGAGATAACACCAAGTCCAACTCCTACTGCAAGTTGCAAAAATACAATCACCAATAAGTTGCTTGCAAAATATGAGAACAGATCAAACCCAGGAGCAAAGCTCTGTAACTTTATTCCTACAAACAATGTTACAGGAAAAAATAGTAACGTAGTGATAAGGGTGGCTAAAACCCCTACGATTACTCCTTGGATAATAAAAGGGCCACGGATAAACCAGTTTGAAGCTCCAACCAAACGCATCACTTCAATTTCATCCCGAGAGCCATAAATGGTAAGGCGTATCGTGTTAAACGCAACAAGCACCGCAATAAATCCTGCAAACAGGGTAACTAAAAATACAGCACTTT
>JAQBTT010000018.1 GCA_027624865.1 bacterium | reverse complement strand
TAAAACAGGCCCGGAATTTGCATTATTGCCGCTCGAGGACTCGCGGCGCGCAAATTCGACAAAAGCAAAAAAGTACCTCTTTTAGAAAACGATTCGCCTTCAGCGGTTTTCTAAAACAGGCCCGGAATTTGCATTATTGCCGCTCGAGGACTCGCGGCGCGCAAATTCGACAAAAGCAAAGCAGTTTGCTTTTGTCCCCCTTTTCTCCACAGGTTTTACACACAAAAATCTATTTTAAGCTTACATTTACCCTTTCCTTTGCCATCTTGTATAATAGTGACCGTAGGTTTCGTTTCAAAAACAGATATTCTTTTTTACGCGCATTACTACTAAGTTACGTAAATACTTTTCTCAATGACAAAAGACGAACTCTGGCAAGCCACTCTCGCGCAGCTGCAATTTAAAATCTCTCCTGCTAACTTTGCAACCTGGCTCAAAAATACCTTCATACTTTCAAAGAAAGAGGGGACTCTTTTTGTTTCGGTTCCAAATAATTTCTCAAAGGAATGGCTGGAACACAAATACAACAAAATTATTTTCCACGCAATCAAAAGCCTAGACAATGAAGTTCGAGAAATTCGCTACACCGTAGAGAGGTCCCGCCCCAAGCCCAAGGATGCTCCTGTACGCACACTAACTGCTCCCCAGGAAGACCAGATGGAGTTCCCAGAGTTTCAAGCGGATCGCTCAACAAACCTTAACCCTCGCTATGACTTTGATAACTTTATTGTTGGGGGTTTTAACGAACTAGCACACGCAGCATCTTTGGCTGTCGTGAAGTCCCCTGGCAGTATATACAACCCCCTCTTTATATACGGAGGAGTAGGCCTTGGGAAAACTCACCTCCTGCAAGCAGTTGGGAATCAGATTATAAAAGAGTCCCCACACAAAAAGCTCAAGTATATTTCTTCAGAGCTTTTCACCTCTGGGGTTGTCTCTGCTATCCGCAATAAAAACGTAGATGCCTTGCGCGCTATGTACCGAGAACTTGATGTTTTAATTGTTGAGGACGTTCAGTTTTTAGCTGGGAAAGAAAAAACACAAGAAGAGCTCTTCCACACATTCAACACTCTCTACCAAGCAGGAAAGCAGATTATCTTTTCCTCAGATCGCCCACCAAAGGCCATCCCTGCCTTAGAAGAGCGCCTACGCTCGCGTTTTGAGGGCGGCATGATAGCTGACATCTCCATGCCTGACTATGAGACGAGAATGGCTATTTTGCGCACTAAAATGCTGGAAAAAGAGATTGCTTTAAATAATGAAGTCTTAGACTATATCGCTTCTCACATCCAGCGAAATGTTCGAGAGTTGGAGGGGGCATTAAATCGCCTCAGCGCTTTTTCGCGCCTCAACGCGAATAGAATGCCGGCATTAGTGGAGGCAAAGGCCTTGCTTCGCACCGTTATCCAAAACCCAAATAGGATAGCCAACCCAAAGAAAATCCTGCAGGCAGTAGCTGAGTTCTATGACCTAAAAGAAAAGGATTTGTCTGCTCTTTCTCGCAAGCAAGAAGTGGTGCGCCCTCGCCAAATTGCTATGTACCTTTTGCGCGAAGACCTAAAGGGCTCCTATCCATTTATTGGGAAAAAGTTTGGTGGGAAAGACCACACCACTGCAATTTATGCCTGCGCGAAAATTGCAAAGGAACTGCAGGCTTCAGAAATTTTAGTAGATGAAATCGCGTTAATACGCCAGCGAATATACAGTGGATAGTTTGTGGACAATTTTTCTTCTTTTGCAGTGGCTTCCCTTCTCCGTCTTTTTCTCCACAGGCTCTCCTATATAATTTACAGGAACAAATAAGGCTACTAATTTACTTATCCCCAATACTAATAATAATAAGTATATATATTAATGAAAATCCAAATCCTCAAAGAAAGTTTAAAACAAGCAATAGCTATTGTGGAAAGGGCAACAGCAAAAAATCCAACACTCCCAGCGCTTGGAACAATTTCACTTGTTGCCACAAAAAACATTCTTGAGGTTGCGGCAACAGACCTTGAAATAGGAATTAGGTATACAATGCTAGCGCAAGTAGAAAAAGAAGGAGGTGTTGCTGTGCCAGCGCGTCTTTTTTCCCAGCTCATAAATGTGCTAACAGAAAAAGATATTAATATGAATGTAGTAGCAACAGAGCTGAAGGTTGAGTCAAAAGAACAAAAAACTACCATAAAAACACTAAGCCTACAAGAGTTCCCCATTATCCCTTCGCTACAAGGAGATGAGGAGGCGGTAGAAATTGATACAAAAAGTTTTTGCGCGGCTCTCGCAAAGGTAGTCACAATACCTTCGCAAAGCCAAACGAGGCCTGAAATCTCAGGAGTTTTTGTTGCGTTTTATAAAGAAGGAATACGGCTTGCTGCAACAGATAGTTTCAGGTTGGCAGAAAAGAGCATAAGTTTTACTGGTGCCAAAGGGATAGAAGCCGCTTTTATTCTTCCGCAAAAAACAGCGCGTGAACTCGTCTCTATTTTTGGGGATATTGAAGGCGTAATAAAGCTATACATATCCCCGACTCAAGCATTATTTGAGCACACCGCAAAAGAGCAACAAACATCTATCCAGGTTGTTTCGCGCTTAATTGAAGGAGAGTACCCTCAGTATCAGGATATTATTCCTCAAAACTTCAAAACAAAAGTGCAAGTGTCAAAACAAGAAATTGTTGCGCGGATTAAAACGGCAGCAGTTTTTTCAGGGAAGATGCAAGATACAAAGCTTGTGGTTGACTCAAAGAAAAAAGGCCTTGAGATTTCAGCTGAAAGTCAAGACACAGGGAAACACAGCTCCTTTCTTTCAGCTAGCGTAACTGGAGAACATGTGGAAATTTCTTTAAACTGGAGGTTCCTTTTAGAAGGGCTTTCGAATATAAAAGGTGAGGAGGTAGAGATAGGATTTGGAGGGGAAGATGCTCCTGTGCTACTAAAGCCAATAGGCAAAGAGCAATATCTCTATGTTGTGATGCCTGTGAAGGCCTGAAACTAAACTGCTTTAGTTTCAGGGGGTCGCAGTCAACTGCTTGACTGTGACGGGTATTCTAGCAATTCGTCCTCAAATTGCGTTAAGGAATGGCCCGGGTTTCTATGTGGGGAATAATGCAAACCCAGGCCCTGTTTTGGAAAACCGTGGAACGCAAATCGTTTTTCAAAACAGGTATACTTAAGGAGTAAGCAGAGGCAAGGCCTCTCGCATGAACTGATTCCAAATGGGAGCCGCAACAACAACACTAGGAGCCTTTCGCATCGCTGTGTTATCATTATTCCCAACCCACACCCCAGAAACAAGATTGCTAGCGTATCCTAGTGTCCAAGCATCCCGGTACTCTTGAGTGGTACCGGTTTTTGCTGCCACATTAAAACCAGGGACCAAGAGGTTAGAACGGCTCCCAAAGACTGGGGTCCGTGCTTCGTTGTCCGAAAGAATGCTAGTAATAATTTGTGCAACTTTAGGCTCCATAATCTGAACTGCACTATTTTCGTTTCGCAAGATCTCTCTTCCTTGTGAATCTTGGATAGAAAGAATATCAGAGGGGTATGCCCTCTTTCCTTCAGAAGCAAAAACACCATAAGCTACCACCATATCTAATAAATGAACCTCACCACCCCCAAGCACCAAAGAGGGGCCATAGTTTGAAGAGTCCTTAAGTGTGGTAATGCCAAAGTCTTTTACGCGCTCAATGCTATCTTCAAGGCCTGCGAGAGAGAGGAGTACTTTCACAGAGGGGACGTTTAAGGATTGCGCGAGAGCTTGACGCAGCGTTACATCTCCGCGAAAACGCTCATCATAGTTTTGTGGGATGTATTCTTTATCCCCCCAAATTCCAAAGTTTGTTTCTGCGTCTGTAACGATGGTGGTATCATCAGCACCTTTCTCAAAAGCGACAGCATACACAAAGGGTTTAAAAGCAGAACCAGGTTGGCGTCCTTGAGCAAAAGCAGCAACATTCACCTTAGGGTCAAAGTGACAGTCTTTTCCAGAGATGCAATTTTCCGGGAACGGAGAGCCACTCCAGTCTTTGGAACCCACCAAAGAGAGCACCTCACCGGTAGAGGGACTCATCGCTACGAGAGCAGCGTTGTAGGCATTAAAGAATTCGTTACGCGAGGCATACTCAGCCACTGCTCCCTCTGCTATTTTCTGTAGCTCCCAATCAAGAGTTGTGGTAACTTTTAGCCCATTTTCTCGAAGGAAGTTTTCCCCGTATCTTGCTAAAAGAGAGTCTACTACAGAGAGAACAAAGTGGGGAGCTTTAATGCTTGTCCTGGACTCTGCAAAGGAGAGCTTTACGCTTTGAGCCGTCGCATGCTCTTTTGGTGAAATAAGGTCAAGTTCTAGCATGCGTCCTAAAACAAAATCTTTCCTTGAGAGGAGTTCGTCTTGATGATTCCCAAAAGGGGAGTAGAAGGTAGGAGCTTTCAGCATCGCAGCGAGAATAGCAGATTCTTCCAGCGTAAGGTCTGAGGCAGGTTTCTCAAAATATGCTTGAGCTGCTGCTCCAACGCCATAGGAGTTTCCGCCCAAGGGAACTTGGTTTAAGTAAAACTCCATGATCTCGTTCTTTGAATATTGACGTTCAAGCTCCAACGTAAGGATGAGCTCCCGTATCTTTCTGCCAATGGTTTTCTCTCTACTTAAGAGCGTTGAGCGTGCAAGCTGTTGCGTTATGGTAGAGGCTCCCTGGGAAGGTGCAAGCGAGCTTACGTTGTAAAACAAGGCTCTTCCCACTCCCCTTATATCCACCCCAAAGTGAGAGTAGAAGTTCTGGTCTTCCGTAGCAATAACAGCGAGAGGCAAGTAGGGAGAGATATCGCTTAAAGAGATAAATTCTCTTTTTTCTTCTCCATGAATTTCGTAGAGTAAAACTTTCCCTGTTCTGTCGTAGATTTTAGTTGGCCTAAAAAAAGAAATTTCATGTAAATTCTCTGGCCTTGGTAAATCCTTTGCGTAATATAAAAAAACTCCCCCTGCAAAAAGAAAGAGGAATGAAAACAGAATAAACCCGGCCTTGAGAGCCCGAGAGAGAAAAGAAATAGAGTGGCGCTGTTGATACGTTTTTTTATGGTGACGAGGTTTTGCCATAGTTCCTAAGCTAAGCTTAGGAGCTCCTAAGCTTAGCTTAGGAGCTGCCGTGGACTCCAGGATACCACGATTTTTCCCTCTTTCAAAACGAGAAAAAGTAGCCTACAATAGAACACATATGAAGAAAAGAGAACTAAAACAGGAAGAGGTCTTGTCTCGCCAAGTAGCAGAAATTCTCCCTGCCAAAAAGGGCCTGGAAACTCTCATGGAAAAGCGAAAGATACGGCTCTATCTTGGTGTTGATCCCACTTCGCCAAGCCTCCACTTGGGCCACGCAGTGCTCTTCCGCAAGCTTCGCCAATTTCAAGATCTGGGGCATGAGGTCATCCTGCTCTTTGGAACTTTTACCGCGCGTATCGGCGATCCATCAGGACGAGATCAAACCCGACAGCCACTTTCCGAAAAGGAAATCAACGAGAATATCCGCACCTACCGCAGGCAGGCCAGTTTAGTTTTGGATATGAAGTGTTTACGTATTGAGAAAAACCACGTATGGCTGAGCAAGATGTCAATCCAGGACACCCAGAAGCTCGCTTCTCTTGTGACAGTATCTCATCTATGGGAACGAGATATGTTCCAAGAGCGTAAGAAACGTGGACAGCCAGTATGGCTAAACGAGATGTTTTATCCTCTTTTGCAGGGGTATGATTCAGTAGCGCTGGACGTAGATCTTGAGGTTGGTGGGACAGATCAGACGTTTAATATGCTTGTCGGAAGAGAACTACAGCGCGCGTATCATAATAAAGAGAAATATATATTAACCATGCCCCTTCTTTTGGGGCCGGATGGCAGAAAGATGAGCAAATCACTTGGGAACACCATCAATCTTCTGGATGAGCCAAAAGAAATGTACGGAAAGATAATGACTTTAAGAGATGAGCTTGTGGAGCAATACTTTGAGCTTGCAACTGATGTTGAGCAAAAGGAAATCATAAGGCTGAAAAAAGAATTCTCGCCAAGGGACCTAAAGGCACGTCTTGCACGAGAAATCGTGACGATTTACCACACAGAAGCAAAAGCACAGCAGGCAGAAAAGGAGTTTGTAAGGATATTTCAAAAAAAGCAGTTACCCTCCCACATAAAGAAAGCAAAAAGTAGCCACCCAGGCCCCCTCCCTCTGTATAAGGCCATCGGAGAACTGTTCTCCGTTTCTGGGGCAGAGGCAAAGAGAGTTATTGAGCAAGGGGGGGTAAAGATTGATGGGGCGGTAAAAAAAGACCCCGGCCTGGTCTTTCAGCTAAGGTCTGGAATGATTGTGCAAGTAGGGAAAAGAAGGGTTCTTCAAATAATGTAGGCCATGTAACAAAAGACCCTGGATTTCCAGGGCCTTTTGTGTTAGACGGCTTCTTCTTCGGCAGGAGCCTCAGCAGGAACCTCTTCCTCTTCACCGTCCAAAAGGTCGGTAGCAGGAGTTTCCTCAGGAGTCTCTTCTTCTTCCTCTTCGCCATCCAAAAGGTCGGTAGGAGCGGAAGGGGTCTCTTCGGTGGTCTCTTCCTCATCCATGAGGGTAGAAGCCATTTTTAATTCTTCGAGAATCATATTGTTTTCGTTTTTGTCTTAACTTTTATTAAAAGGGGCTATGCCCCTAATGTAAATGGTCAGACCTTTCACCGGCATATTGTATATTATCTACCCTCTCTTGTCAACCCCCCTTCTTCCTCGTCTTCAAAATTGCTTTGAGTGGTGGGAGCGAGACTGCAATGGCAAGAGCAAGGGCGTCTGCAGCATCATCTGGTTGCGGGATATCTTTTAAGCCAAGAATTTCCTTTACCATATATTGTACTTGTTTTTTTTCTGCTTTCCCATACCCGGTTACTGCCATTTTCGCTTGCAGTGGAGTGAGTTCTTTAAGTGCAACCTTGTACTTGGCAGCTTGCAAGAGAACAACACCTCTTGCTTCAGATACTGGAAGAGCAGTTTTAAGGTTCTTGAAAAAATAGAGGCGCTCAACACACATAAGCTCCGGCTTATATTTTTTAAAAAGATGCACAAGTCCTTGCTCCAAAAGGAGGAGTCTTTCGTGGGCAGGCATCCCCTTTGGAGTATCAATAGTCCCATGGTCAATCCAGCGCAGAGATGGCTTAGTTTGAAGCACTCCATATCCCGTCCGGGCCGTCCCCGGATCAATGCCGAGTATTACCATGAAACGCGAAACATGAAACGCGTAACATGGAGATAGTCAATAAGGTTTTGTGTTCCAGGTTTCATGTTACGAGATTTGCGTAGATTTCCTGTACCGCATCACTTTCATCTAGCGTTGCAAAGAGTTTTTCCATACTCGTGCTATCTTTCTCTGATAGAGCAATTCGTTCTTTGGGAATCCATTCAAGGGAAGTGGACTGTATGGAAATGCCCTGCTCTTCTAAAGTCTTTTTTACTTGTTCAAGTAGTGTAGGGTCTGTGTAGAGCTCAAGTTCTCCATTTTTTTTCCAGTAAATATCTTCTGCCCCAGCTTCAATAGCAATAAGTTCAAGCTCATCTTTTGGTTTGTCGTTTTGCAGAATGGTGATAGCTCCCTTTTTATCAAACATCCAACGCACCGCTCCTTCTCCTGCAAGTTTTCCACCACTCTTCTCAAATGCCATCTTTATTTCTCCAATTGTTCTGTTTTTATTATCAGTAATGCCTTCAACAAGAAGAGCAACATTTCCAGGACCATATCCCTCAAAAAGGATTTCTTCCAGAGCCGCCCCTTTTTCCTCGCCAGTTCCACGTTTCACAGCGCGGTCAATATTTGTGGTAGGCATGTTAAATGAATGAGCGCGGTCAATTGCCATGCGCAGGCGGGGATTAGATGTAGGATCTCCTCCTCCTTTTGCTGCAATAGCAAGTTCACCTGCCATTTTGGAGAATATCTTTGAGCGCTGGGCGGCTGCGGCGTCCTTCGTGCTCTTTACCGTTCTTGCATGACTGTGTCCTGACATAGTTTAAAATAAATCTTTTTGAGGCTGTGGGATATGAAGGTGTTGGTATGCTCTTTTTGTAGCAATTCTTCCGCGAGGGGTGCGTTCCAAGAATCCAAGTTGGAGCAAGTAAGGCTCATATACATCTAAAATAGTTTCCTGCTCCTCTGCTGCCATAGCAGCGAGTGCTTGAATCCCAACTGGTCCTCCAGAAAACTTTTGGATGATGGTGGAAAGAATCTTTCTATCATCAGGTTCAAGGCCCAGGTCATCAATCTCAAGAAAGCCAAAAGCTTCTTTTGCATGCTCTGCATTGACCGTAGCAATATCATTGATGGTTGCAATGTCGCGAACTCTCTTTAGTATCCTATTTGCAACTCTTGGTGTAAAGCGGGAACGGGAAGCAATAGCAGCGACTGCTTCTTTTGTAAGCTCTAGCTGCAAGATATGAGAGGAACGCTCTACAATCTTTTCAATATCTCCTTGCTCATAAAAATTAAGTTGGAAAATAGCTCCAAAACGATTACGGAAAGGAGCAGGGAGGGTAGCCATCTTTGTAGTAGCTCCAATTAAGGTAAAGCGGGGGAGAGAAATGTCCATGGTTCGAGCCATGGGTCCCTTCCCTATAACCAAGTGAAGTTTGTAGTCTTCCATGGCAGAGTAGAGGGTTTCAAGGATTGTTCGTGGGAGACGATGGCATTCGTCAATGAATAATATTTCCCCATCCTGAAGATTCGTGAGGAGTGAGGCAACATCTCCTGAGCTTATCAAGGATGTGCCTGAACAATATGTCATTTCAGCTCCCATTTCCTTTGCCACTACCTTTGCAAGAGAGGTTTTGCCAAGACCAGAATTGCCATAGAACAACAAATGTTCTAGCGTGTCCCCACGTTTTTTTGCTGCCTGAATAATAATCCCAAGAGATGTTTTGAGTTTTTCTTGGCCAATATAGTCTTGCCAGGTCTGAGGCCGAAGCGCGGTATAGAGAGGCTCTGTTTTTTCGTTACGTTCCATATGGCATAACTTTTTATATGATAGGAAGGGGGCTTGACCCAGCACCATTTTCTTTTGAAAAATGGTGCTGGGTTGACAGTAGGTGCATTGTATACTATACTTAATCAGCTAGGAATAGAGAACCAGGCTAGAATGCCAATTGAGCTGGGGACCTGGAGTTATCTGTCTTGGAGGGTGGATCGGGTAATGCTGAACCATACCCCGGGGTAATTTCACATTTGTGTTCCAAATACCAAATGGTCCCCAGCCCAGCTGACATTTAGTCGGTAGTAACGCGCTCCACCTCCTTTAACGTTGTTATTTTTTTAAGGACTTTTAAAAGGCCGTCTTGGTACATTGTGACCATGCCGGTTTTTTGTGCATATGCTCGAAGCTCTGCAATGGATGGAGATATTGCTACAAAGGTTTCCAGGGCATCATCTGCAACGATTGCTTCAAAGATACCAACCCTCCCCTTATACCCCGTATTATTACACTCCACGCATCCTTGAGCGTCTATGAGCTTGAGCGTTGAGGGGATTTCTGGCGCGAGCTTCTTTGATAATCCTGCAAGTCCTTTTTGTATGGTTGCTATTTCAGCAGCGGTAGCTTTCCTTGTTTTACTACATGCCTTGCAGACTTCTCGCACAAGGCGCTGGGCAATGATGAGACTTAAGGCAGCAGAAACATTTGCTGGGTCTTCCCCAAGAGAAAGGAGACGCGCAATAGTTCCTGCCGCATCATTTGTGTGGAGGGTGGAAAAGACGAGATGCCCTGTGAGTGCTGCTTGAATTGCAATCCCAGCGGTTTCCTCGTCCCTAATTTCACCTACCAAGATAACATCTGGGTCTTGGCGCACAATGGCACGAAGACCAGAAGCAAAAGAGTACTCTTCTCCTGAGACCTGAGTCTGGGAAATTCCTTCTAAATGATATTCAATAGGGTCTTCTATGGTGATGACTTTAATTTCGGGACTTTGCACCTCTTTTAAGAAGGCGTATAGGGTGGTGGTTTTACCAGAGCCGGTTGGTCCTGTTACCAACACCATGCCATTTGGCTGTGTAATCTCCTTTTGAAACAAGAGAAGTAAATCTTCTCGCAAGCCCAAGTCTTTTATCGTCTTTAAACCCTTTGGGTTTAAAATACGAAGCACGAGAGATTCCCCATGCTCTGACGGGAGAGAAGAGACTCTAATCTCAATAGGCAGGGCCTCTTTTAAAAGAAGAGTGAACCTTCCGTCCTGGGGACGATCTGCAACATTGAGTTTTAACCCAGAGAGAAGTTTTATTCGAGAAAGTAATGCGGTGTAGGTTTTTTCAGAAAGCACAGTTACATCGTGCAACATCCCATCCACTCTTGCGCGAAGCTTTGCGCCTTGTTCCTCTGCCTCAAGGTGTAAGTCTGAAACTGTCAAAAGAACAGAAGAACCTAAAATAGCTACAAGAAGTGTGCTAGTATCTTCTGTTTTTAAAATGGCTATTTTTTCAGCAAGAGCACTCAAAGATGTTACTTCCCCCTCAAGTTGTTGTGCAAGAGACGATGGGAGAGAGATTTTTCCGGTGATCTTTTGTCTATCTTCATTGAGGGGACTCATAGCCTTGCTATAAAATGTTGTTTTAAAGAAGGAAGGGTTCCTCGTGATTGAAACAGCACCCAATTACCTTTTTCTGTTCCTTGGTTTTGAGATTTCACCTGTGCTCTAATGTCTTGACGCTTGCTCCACAAAAGCCCTTGAGTTCCTCTAGTGGTTTCATAGAGTACGAGAACAGAAGATTCTTCTGCTCCGTATTGCTTCAGTTCTTCCATGGCGCTTTTGAGAGCAAGAGAGGTAGCATTGCACTCTCCAAAGTCCTTTTTTTGCAGCGATGTTATATACAAATCTGAGTTTGGCTTGTACTCAACGTTGGAGATGAGTTTTTGAGCAAGGAGAGCAAGTGGAGTTGTCACTGGGGAAAGGAGCTTGCTCTTAGCTTTACCATCTTCTACAATAACGTTGACCTCAGTATCCTTTTTCAGCGTGAAATAGAGCGTGAGGTCTGCTTCCTCCTTTTCGTACTGGATTTGTGAAATCCAAGGAGCGAGCCCCTTGAGCTTTACTGCAAATGTTTTCTTTTGCTGCTCCATACCCGGTGCTACAAATGAAACTTCTCTTGACGTGCGATATAAGGCAAGGTCAATGAAGTTTGGTTAGTGATAAAAGACATAATCATAGTTAGTGTTTTAGCGAGAAATAGCACGGTTTCATTTATCGCACCGGGTATATTTAAAAACTAGCGTAATTTCATGAAAAAGTCAATTCACGTAAATTCACCAAAGACAACAAAAAGTATTGCGCGAGAGCTTGCAAGAACCATTCTTGACGCGTCAAAAAAAAGGGGGGCTTTTGTGATTGCTCTTGTGGGACAGCTTGGCGCTGGAAAAACTTCTTTTGTGCAAGGTTTGGCAAAGGAGCTTGGGGTGAAGAAAAATGTATTAAGTCCAACTTTTTTGATTATAAAATCATACGATCTTAAAAAGAAAAGAAAGCTGTACCACATTGATTGTTACCGTCTGCATAATACAAAAGAGCTTTTGGATTTAGGGTGGAAAGAAATTATATCAAACAAAGAAAATATTGTAGCAATAGAATGGGCAGATAAGATAAAGTCCATTATTCCAAAAGATGCTCTTTGGATTTCTTTTGTGCAGGGGAGTGAATTGACGGAAAGAGACATCGTGATAGGTTGAGTTTCCATGTAAGATAGTTTCATGGCGAAAAAGAAAAGACTCCTCATTATTGATGCAAACTCCCTTATTCGGGCGATTGCTTCCCCAGGGGAAGCAATCGCAGAAATGGGCTAGGCGTTGCTTCCCCAGGGGAAGCAACGCCTAGGGGAAGCAGTTTCTGCTAAA
>JAQBTT010000017.1 GCA_027624865.1 bacterium | reverse complement strand
TCTTGCCACTGCCTCTACACAAAAAATAGCTCTCCTTTTAGGAAGAGACGTACTAGACTATTTTGAGGTTAAGGTATTTGCTGAGGACATAATCAATGGAAAGCCTGATCCAGAAATGTTTTTACTAGCTGCAAAACAAATGCATCTTGATGCTTTAGATTGTGTCGTTTTTGAAGATTCAGAAAGTGGTATTACAGCTGCAAAAAGTGGGGGATTTATGTGTGTTGCAAAGGACAACAATCAAGGACAGAATCTTAAAAAAGCAGACATAGTTATTAAAGAATATATGGCAAAAAATCTTAAAGAAATTTTTGATATAGTATAAATATATGGAGCAAAAGCAGGAACAAGAAACACTTCTTCGCATAGTTGAGACTTGGAATCTGTCGGAAAAGCCTGAGTACCGAGGATTTCGCTGCGGGAACTGTCAAGAATACAAGAACGAAGCTTGGTACCACTGGGTAAATACAGGCGACTATAAACTGCCAATTCATATGTGCAACAATACTTGCGAACCAGCTTTTCAAAATGGGTCTATCCAAATTGATGAAACAAAACGAACAATAGTTGACCGAAAGACTTTTGGAAACTCTTTTCAATTTTCCAAAAAAGCTCAACATCGATTTGGAGAGATTGTTGCATCTTGGCCAGAATACAAAGAGCCAGAGCTTAAAGCATACATTTGCGATGACTGCGAGAAAGAACTTGATATTGATACAGATGGCATAAGAAAGGGATACCATGTTTGGTGGAAACTGCCAGACAATAAAACTCTAGCTGAGCTTCATTTTCATAAACACTGTGGCGACTCTTTAAACTTATCTCATTAGCTTTATGAGTCTTTCAAACAAAAACACGCCCAATATATGGGCGTTGTTTTCTTGCCATCACTTATTACATCTTTTCTGCCCCTGGCAAAGGAAGACCTAACTTGTTTAGGTTTCGGAACAATGAGGCTACAAGAGAAATGACAATTAAAAGAAAGGCCGCAGGGAGAAGGAATGCTAAAGAGGGGATACCCTCTGCTACCATTTCCAATACTCCATATCCAAAGACATAGCCTAGCACAGATCCTTTCAGAAATCCGCCAAGTTTCCCAAAGCGGAATTCCTTCTTTACAACCGCTCCCAATATTCCCAGCACAACATCTATACCTATTAAGGCCACAATAATTTGAATCTGAGTAGTGGAGAATAAATCAATAAATCCTGGCATTTTATATATGAGTGTTTTATGATAAAGTTATTCGACCTTGTATAGTAAGTATATCAAGACAAAACAAGCAAGGAAAGTCAGTTATGCACATACTACGGTCACACAGTTTCCAGGACGGGGCCCTCGCTTTCAGCGAGAGACCTCGCGTCCCGACCCGACCCCCTTCTTTTAGTAAGAAGCCTGTGCGATTTTTAACATTCGGCAAGGATGCCTCACTAAATCGCCCGTCAAAGACAAGCAGTTGTCTTTGACCCACCAACGGGGGAAACTGAAAATTTTAAAATAAAATTTATGTTAAAAATAGTAAAATATCCAGCAGCTATCTTAAAAAAGCGGGCAAAGGAGGTGCAAGAGATTACGCCAGAGCTTTTGGATTTGCTTAAAAAAATGGAGAGCGCAATGGAGAAAAACAAAGGAGTTGGACTTGCTGCCCCTCAAATTAATGTTTCAAAGCAAATCTTTCTTATAAAAGACAATAGAAAAAACCAAGCATTTCTCAACCCAAAAATTGAAAAACTAAGCAAAAAGCAAGAAATCGATGAAGAAGGATGCCTGAGCCTTCCAGGACTTTTCTTGCCTATCAAAAGAGCAGAAAGCATACGCCTTTCCTGCAATGCAAAAGATGGAAAGCCTCTTCTTATTGAAGCAAGTGGGCTTGCAGCACGTATTTTCCAACATGAGATAGATCATCTGTACGGAAAGCTCATTATTGATCGCATTACTCCAATTGCAAAATGGAAAATCAAAAAGGAACTTGCAGAAATTAAAAAAACAGGAAGAGTAAAAGCAAAATGAACCCCGCCCTTTTCTATACAAGGGTTGAGGTAACAATACTATGGAACAAAAGATAAAAAAGAGCGGGGTGAAAAAATTCTTTCTTATTCTTAGCACTCTTATCCTTGTAGTAATTTTTGTTAGTATTTTTCTTCCTTTACATCCCACCTCCACAGACGAAATATCATTTTTAATTAAGCGTGGGGAAGGGACAAGAGACATTGCAACGCATCTTGAAAAAGAAGGGTTTATCCCCTCGGCTCTCTTGTTTCGTATTTTTGCATTAACTACTGGTATTTCAGGAAAGTTGCAAGCTGGAACTTACTCCTTTTCGCACTCCCAATCGCCCTTTAAAATTGCTCAAAAGATAGCATCGGGAGATGTTGCTGGAGAATACATCACTATTATTGAAGGATGGACTATAAAAGATATTGCATCATACCTGGCAAAAAAAGAAATTGCAAAAAAAGAGGAAGTACTTGCCTACGAAGACCTTGAAGGATATCTCTTTCCTGAAACCTACCGCATAACAGCGGACATGAAACTTGGAGAGATCATAGAGCTTATGCTTAAAACCTTTGAAAAAAAGGTTTCGCTTGAGTGGAGGGATGATATTGAAAAACAGGGAAAAACTCTCTCTGATATTGTGATAATGGCCTCTATCCTAGAAAAGGAGCTTCAAACATTAGAGGATAAAAAGATGGCAACAGATGTCTTAGAAAAACGCCTTGCTATTGGAATGGCTCTTCAGGTGGACGCAGCTCCAGTAACCTATGAGCGCCGTGGACTTCCTGAAAAACCAATTTCCAACCCAGGGCTTGAAAGCATTGCAGCTGCTATTTATCCAACAAAAAATGACTACTGGTACTACCTTTCTACCAAGGAAGGAGAGACTATCTTTTCTGAAACACTCAACGAGCATAATATAGCAAAAGCAAAGTATTTGCGGTAGATATTGACATTAGCATCGCCCTTTGCTAATATAGCTATATTCTGCAGAACGTAGGTCTCCCATATTACAAGGGAATAAATCCTACTGAGGAATACCCCATCTTTGCGCAAAGGTGGCCTGTCTGCGGAATACCCGCAGTTTTTGTTTCCAGCAGGAAACAACCCACCGTAGCCCGAAGGGCGAAGGTGGGTATACCATAATAACTCCCGTAGCTAAAAAGGAGGCCATCCTCCTTCGCTAAAGCTACGGAGGACAATGAAAACAAAATCCCAGAAACAATCTATATTGCAGCAAATTACAGAAAATCTGCAAAAGCAGCAGTCTATCTTGTTTGTGGACTACAAGGGAATTAAAGTAAAAGATCTTTCCTTATTGCGCGCACAACTAAAAGAAGTTGGTGCAAAGTTTGAAGTTGCAAAAAAGACTCTTTTTGCCAAAGTCTTTAAAGAAAAGGGGATTGATATTGATTTTAAGAACATGGAGGGACAGATTGCAGCCGTATATTCATTTGAAGATCCCGTAGCTGGAGCAAAAACAGCATATACCTTTGCAAAAAAGAATGAACATATAAAGCTTTTGGCAGGATATATGGAGAGTCAGTTGCTCACGAAGGAACAGGTCATGGAGCTAGCACAACTTCCTTCCCGTGAACAACTATTAGCGCGACTTGTGGGAACCCTTGCAGCTCCCATGCAAGGATTAGTAACGGTACTTACGGGGAATTTGAAAGGTCTTATAACCGTTTTGTCTAAAGCCAAAACGTAAATAACAAATTACAAAATCCAAATTACAAAACTATGGCAGAAGAAAAAATCAAAGACGAAGCAGTGGAAGAATCCGTAGAGGTTCCAGAAAAATTCAAGAGTTTAGTAGAAAGCATAGAGAAGCTTTCTGTACTTGAACTCTCAGAATTAGTAAAAATTCTAGAAAAGAAGTTTGGAGTTTCAGCAGCCGCCCCTATGGCAATGGCTCCAGCCCCTGTAGCTGAAGCAGGAGAAGTAGCAGAGGAGAAGTCATCCTTTACCATTCAATTATCAGCGGTAGGTGACAAGAAAATTGAGGTTATTAAAGCAGTAAGAGATGCTACTGAAAAAGGGCTAAAAGAGGCAAAGGATTTGGTAGATGCTGCAGCCACAGCACCACAAATAGTAAAAGAAGGGGTTGGTAAAGAAGAGGCCAACGAACTAAAAAAGAAGTTTGAGGCAGCTGGAGCAACCGTAGAGTTGAAATAAGAACCTGGCAGAGCCAAAACCTTGTTTTGTGCTCAAAATAACAAAACCCCCACGCTTACTTAAAGTTGTGGGGTTTTGTTTTACCCAGCTCCAGCGCCGTGGGGCTGGGTTTATCCAAAAAAGAGGACTCCAAGCAGTAGCAGGGTAAAAAACAATAGGATGAGTATGACCTCCTTCTTTATACTGAAAGGATGCATGGTAAAAGAACATTGCTTTTTGCCTTTTTGCGCTTTGGACTTTATTCCTTTTTTCAACATGAGAGGAGCCTTTAAAAAAGAAATTTGCTTTTGAATGCCGGCGCGAAGCAATGGGAGGTAGGGGAGTAAGGATTTGTTTATGGGAGAACGCTTTGCCTCTTCCTCCTCAATAACAAAGGAAACAAGAATTCCCGAGATCTTCTTTAGTATGCGCTGTCGCTTGGCAAGAAACTCATGAAATTGTTTTGTTTCTGTAAAAACACCAATTTCCTTAAACGATTTCTCTTTTATAAAAATATCAAAGACTTCTTTAGTTATTGCAATTACACTATCACCAGGCATTAAGGAAGTTGAGACCAAATTTTCAAATACTGTTCCAAGCTGACTTGCAGACTTCTCAACATTCTTGCCAACATCTGTCATCATTCCTTGTCTCATTAAAGAGATCTGCACGTTCCCAGTCTTTGTTGAGTAAAACATGGTCTTTTTTTCTTTAATGGTGATAAGTAAAAAGACTGCAAGATGCAAATTCCCTAGCCAATCCACATTTCCTCTCTTACTTTCTTCCCTTAAAAATGCGTTAGCCTTTTTCAAAGCTATTTTCAGTGCGCTTGATGCTGTCTTTTGTAGTGAGCCGTAGTACTCACTCTGTATAATCCCTGCAAGGCGCTTTAAAAAGCGTGTATTAAAGTCCAAAGCGTTATCTAGCTCTCCTATAACGTATAGACTACCGCGCACTTTCTCCTTTGCACTTTGAGGTTCGTGTGAGTATACATTAAAGATACGATTCTTGTTCTTTTTTGGATTGAAAGAAAACTCAAATATTTTCATAGCGCTTTTAGTATATCAACCTTACCAACTAAGGTAAAATATGATATATCAAATGCATAGCATGGACACTTAGCTCAGCGGCAGAGCACTGCATTCACATTGCAGGGGTCGTAGGTTCAAATCCTGCAGTGTCCACCATGGAAAAGAAGTACCCCACCAATCAAAAGAGTCTAATCCGTGATACAAGGCTTGAATTTCGCCGTGTATCAGGCCCTGGAGGACAGAGAAGAAACCGCAAGGAAACTGGTGTCAGACTTCACCATGTTCCATCGGGAATTGTTATTGTAGCAGATGAACTTGCATCGCAAGCGAGAAATAGAGATGTTGCATTTTTGCGACTAAAGGAACGATTAACAAAGCTTAATGAACCAACAAAACCGCGTGTTCCTACAAAACCCACACGATCATCAAAAGAAAAACGCATAGATACAAAGTACAAGACAACGAGAAAAAAGGAGCTTCGGAGGCCTCCTCACTATGAAATATAGCCTTTTGAGCCAAAAGGAAATGAATGTGATAGAATAAGAAAATGAGAAAAAATATATTTGGGCACCTCTTGTATTGGTATCTTATAAAAACTCCAAAAGAAATCCTGAAAGGATGGGTAAACATTCTTTGGTTTAACTTGGAGTATTTCTCTTTTCTCTTTCTTGTGCAGAGCCTATTTGCTCCTTGGCGACGCGTAGAGTGGACTCAAGGGAAAGGATTTGATATTGGAAAATGGATGGAAGCGTTAAGCGGAAACATTATCTCCCGCTTCCTTGGGGCCATCATTCGAAGTACCCTTATTATCGCTGGACTTTGTGTTGAGTTTTTGCTCCTCTTTGCGGGACCCATTGCTCTTTTGCTCTGGTTTCTCTTCCCACTCCTCTTAGTAAACTTCCTCTCCCAAGCTATATTTGTAGTTGAGTTCCCAGGACTTACAGCCTATGTACTTTTAACAATAGTTGCCATAGGGGCTTTTTGGCTCATGCGCTCATTTACAAAAAGCTACCACAACGTAAAGCCTCTTTTAACTGCAAAAACTCTTGCTGGATTTTTAAAAAAAGAGGAACGCAATCTCCGCTTTATCTTTTTCCGCCTTCTTTTAGATTCAAAGGAAGTAATAGCTTCTCTTGAAAAAGACAGCACTCAATGGAGCACGCAAAATGCAACAAAAGTAGAAGAAGTGCTTATCAATGCGACAAAGAATAATAAAGAGTTTGGAAAGATACTAGTTCAGCTTGGAGTGACTCCAGAAGATGTGGGGCACGTAGCTCTTTGGTCACTGTCCCTAAAACAAAGAACTGAAAAACAAAAGCAATGGTGGACAAAAAAGAACTTACGCAAGCGCGGAACATTAGGAAGGCAATGGACCTCTGGATTCTCTCCATTGCTTGACCGCTTCGCAGAAGATATTTCAGAAAAAGTGCGCAAACAAAGATTCCCTGAGCTTATAGGACATGCAAAAGAAGTTCTTGCGATAGAGCGCATTTTAGCAAGAGACAATACAAACAATGCACTACTGGTAGGGGAACCAGGTTCTGGAAAAGATAGTATTATTCAAGAGTTAGCGAAAAAAAGTTTTCTAGGGGAAACTCTTCTTGAGTTACATCACAAAAGAGTGGTCAAGTTGGATATTCCAGCTTTACTTTCTCAAGTAGAAAGCCAGGGACAACGAGAGTCTACCCTTGATCAAATTTTTAAAGAGGTGGTTCGCGCTGGAAATATTATCTTGGTGATAGATGAATTCCATAACTTTGCCGCTCCCGGCGAGAGTAATAGGGTTGGAGCGCTCAACATTACTGGTATTTTAGCAAAGTATCTTTCTTCTCCACGCTTTCCAGTCATTGCAATTACCACATTCGCTGGACTTCATCGCGATATTGAGCAAAACCCTTCCATTCTCTCCTTATTTGAAAAAGTAGAGATTGAAGAGATATCAAAGGAGGAAGCACTCTTAGTTATTGAGAGTGTTGTGCCGTTTTTTGAGGCAAAGTACAAAAAGTTTATTTCCTATCAAGCAATAAAAGGTATTGTTGAGCTGTCATCAAAATATATTCAAGCAGTACCACTGCCCAAAAAAGCACTTGATGTGCTGGAGGAAGCAATGGTCTACATTACGCAAAACAAAGAGAAGATACTATTATTAAAACATATCGCAGAGATTATCTCTGAGAAAACTCAAATACCTATTGGAGAAGTAGAAACAAAAGAAAAAGAGATATTGCTCAACCTAGAAGACCTCATTCATAAAAGGATTATCAATCAAAGTGAAGGGGTGCGCGAAATCTCATCTTCGCTTCGCCGTGCAAGAACTCAAATTAGCTCTCGCAAAGGCCCAATGGGAAGCTTTCTTTTCTTGGGCCCAACAGGAGTAGGAAAAACAGAAACCGCAAAAGCACTAGCTTCCATCTACTTTGGTTCTGAATCTCGCATGATACGCTTGGATATGTCTGAGTTTCAAAACGTCAGTGATATTAATAGATTACTTGGCTCTCCCGGACAAGAGGGCCTTTTGACTACTAGCGTTCGAGAAAATCCTTTTTCCTTACTACTCTTAGATGAGCTAGAAAAGGCCCACGGAAATATTTTAAACCTCTTTTTGCAGATACTAGACGAAGGACACGTTACAGATGGTCTTTCCCGGAAGGTGGACTTTTCCCATACCATTATCATTGCAACCTCCAACGCTGGGTATCAAATTATCCTGCGCGCACTAAAAGAAAAAGTAGAATTTGCTTCAATCAAGCAAGAAATCTTTGATGAGCTATTTGCAAAGGGAATATTTCGCCCAGAATTCTTAAACAGATTTGATGGGGTTATCCTCTTTACTCCTTTAGCAAAGGAACATCTTGCCCTAATCGCAGAGCTTATGCTGAAAAAATTGCAAAAGAATCTTAAAGAAAAGGGGATTGAGTTTACCATAACAGAGCCTTTAAAAGAAAAAGTTGCACAGCTTGGGTATAACCCTCAGTTTGGTGCGCGAGACATGAGAAGAGTGATTCAAAATAATGTAGAGGGCGCTCTTGCTACCGCTCTCTTGCGAGGAACTGTGAAAAGAGGAGACAGCGTAGAGATTGATCCTGAAACTTTTGAGATAAAACAGCTTACGTAACCCTTACCTAGACTAAGTTATGCACAAAACAGCTGCAAAAGGCTGTTTTGTTTTGTCTATCTATTCTATCTGTGGAGAACTTAGGAGAAATAGCCCTGTTTGAGCCTATTTATATCTAGTATACCAGTGGTTGACTGGGGTCCTTGAGTGGGATATAGTAGATTCAAGTGGGAGACTGTGGATAAAAGTGGGGAAAACTCCAAGGATTTGGGGATAACTTTTCAAAGTTAGATACAAATCCGAGGACCCCGCTCTCTATACCCATGTATTATATCTATATTATCAGCTTAGAGGGCGGGGTGTCGTCCTCAGGATAAATCTTCAGACTACATGTTCATAGGCGAATACCGACACTCTATAGATGAGAAAAAACGGCTAGCTGTCCCTTCGAAGTTCAGAAAGGAACTTGGAAACGGGGCCGTACTAACAAAGGGGCTGGATAACTGCCTTGTTATTTACCCTGTAAAATCTTGGAAAATAAAAGCAGAGAAACTAGCAGCTCTTCCTGAGGCTTCGCGAGAAGCCAGGGGATATGCAAGAACTATTTTAGCTGGTGCAGCCCCAGCAGAGTTTGATCGTTTGGGAAGAATCCTTATCCCTGAATATTTAAAAGAGTACGCAAAGATAGAAAAGAATGTGGTTATTACGGGTTTAAATAATCGTCTGGAAGTATGGTCAGAGGAGCTCTGGAGCACCTACCGAAGAAAGGCTGAAGAGAACATAGAAGATTTTGCTGCAAAGCTAAGCGACTTGGGAATCTAAAACCTAATATGCCCCGTACTGAAAATTAGACCGTGCTGTTATTCTCGGTCAAACACACATTCCTTTATTATGAAATTATTAAACCAAACACAAGCAATGTTCCAAATAATCGCACGTCAAGAGAAGTCTAATTTCTAGTACGGGGTATGCATATTCCAGTTCTTAAAAATGAGGTTATCAAATATTTGGACCCAAAGCCAAATCAAAACTTCATTGATGCAACGCTTGGGGATGGGGGACATGCCTTGGCTATCTTGGAGAAGACAGGTCCCAAGGGAAAAGTTCTTGCCTTGGATCTTGACGTTGATGCCATCAAAAGAGTTAAGACAAAGGCAAAAGAAGCAGGGGTTGGAGCAAGGCTTACAATGATTGAAGACAATTTTGCAAATATAGCAGGCACCACGCAAAAAGAAAAGTTTAAGCCAGTACATGGAATACTCTTTGACCTTGGACTCTCATCTAACCAGCTGGAGAAATCGGGAAGGGGATTTACGTTTCAAAAGTCAGAGCCTCTTGATATGCGATACAGCAAGGAGAGTCCAACTACGGCTGAGAAGATTGTAAACTTTTGGTCAAAGCGAGATCTTGAATTTATTTTAAAGGATTATGGAGAAGAAGAATTTTCAAAAGAAATTGCAAAAGCAATTATTGAAGCAAGGGCTACAAAGAACATTACTCACACCAATCATCTCGTAGATATTGTGAAAGAGGCTACTCCAAAATGGTACCACACAAAGAAAATTCATACTGCAACAAAGACCTTTCAAGCATTGCGCATGGCTGTGAATCAAGAACTAGACAATTTAAAACTCGCCCTGCGCCAAGCAGTAGATATTGTTGAGAATGAAGGAACTATTGCAGTTATTTCCTTTCACTCACTAGAAGATCGTATGGTAAAAAATTTCTTTCAAGACAATCCACAACTAACTACTATTACTAAAAAACCTATCATAGCAGGGGAAGGTGAAGTAAAGAAAAATCCAAGATCAAGGTCAGCAAAACTACGAGTAGCAAGAAAAAGTATATAACATGCGTATGATTTCTTTTTTGACTGCACACCCAACAAGAGCCGCATTACTGCTTGGAATTTTCCTAGCAGGATTGCTCTTGCTCTACATCTTTCAGATTAATGCTCTCACTACTCAGGTCTACCGTATGGGAGACCAAGAAAAGCATTTGGTACAATTAAAAGAGCAAGGTGTCCATCTTGATGTTCAGCACCTTGGCAGCTTTACAAGGACTCGCATGGAGGAACTCGCAAAAGAAATGCAGTTTGAGCGAGTTGGGAAGATCTCCTATCTTAAGATTCTTAGCAGTAGTGTTGCAACAACCATAAATCAAGAGTAATTGGCCTCTCTGTAGCAGGCCCAAGATATGCGAAATTGGAGATTTCTTCTCATAGGCTTTTTCTTTGTAGCTCTTGCAAGTGGGCTCGTAGTCCGTTTAAGCATCCTCCAAGTTGTGAACCATGGCTTCTATAAAGCTCTGGCAAAAGGGCAGCAAAGCCTTCCTGGCATAGCCACAGGAGATCGAGGGGACATCTTCTTTACCGATAAACAAGGAACTCCACACGCTGTAGCTACTAGCGAGAAGCTACCTTTTGTTTTTTTAGTTCCAAGAGAAGTGGTGGAGAAAGAGGCAACTTCGCTTGCCTTATTTGACATACTCAATATCCCAAAGGAAACTATCTTAGAAAATCTCACACACCAAGAGAGTCTCTTTGAGGTTATAAAAAAACAGCTCACCACGAAAGAGGAGCAGGCGATAAAGGATCTTTCGCTCAAAGGGGTATACATTAATCAGGAAAGCATACGCTCTTACCCGCACAATACCTTGGCATCTCACACCATAGGGTTCATAAATCAAGATTTAATAGGGCAATACGGGATAGAGAAATACTACGAAGAGCATCTGCAAGGAAAGAGTGGGATGGAGAAAACATTGCGCAGTGTTGCAGGGTACCTCCTCCCTGGAGAAAAAGATACGCTAAAAGATGGGAAAGACCTTATGCTCACCATTGATTTTAACATTCAATCCATGGCTGAGTCCTTGCTCCAAAAAGCAAAAGAGAAGCACAACATTATAGAAGGAACAATCATTGTAATGAATCCTACGACAGGTGAGATTCTCGCTTTAGCAAACTACCCCAACTTTGATCCAAATAACTATTCTAAGGTTTCAGATATTAGCATATTTCAAAACCCCGCTGTAGAGAAACTATTTGAACCAGGTTCAGTATTTAAGCCTCTCACTATGGCTTCTGGTATTGATGCTGGGAAGATTACTCCTACCACAACCTACACTGACAAAGGTATTGTTCGCATTGGTGGGTACAAGGTCTTAAACTATGATGAACGAATATGGGGGAACCGAAGCATGACTGAAGTATTGGAATTTTCCATCAACACTGGAGCAGTCTTTGCGGAAGCTGAAACAGGGCATAAGAACTTTATGGATTACGTTGCAAATTTTGGAATATTTACCCCAACTAAAGTGGACCTTTCAGGAGAAGTATACTCTCAAAACAAAGAACTAAAAAAAGGATATGAGATTACCTACGCAACAGCCTCCTTTGGGCAAGGGATTGAGATGACTGCAATGCAATTGGTCAGGGCATACTCTGCTTTGGCAAATGGAGGGTATTTGCCAACGCCTCATTTACTCAAGCAAGATATAGAGCTGTCAAAACGAGTCATCTCAGAGAAAACTGCTTCTCAAGTAACTGCCATGTTGGTCTCTGTCACAGAAAATGGATTTGGTAAATCAGCCAGGGTACCTGGGTACTACCTTGCTGGCAAAACTGGAACTGCTCAAATTTCAAACTCGGCTCTTGGCATAGAAAAGCCTGGGTACTCTGATAAAACTGTGCAATCCTTTATTGGATATGCGCCAGCATTTCAGCCAAAATTCTTAGCGTTGGTACAGTTAAAAGACCCGCAAACTAAAACAGCAGAGTACTCTGCCATCCCCATATTCCAAGAACTTGCAAAATACATCTTGGACTATTATGAGATTCCCCATGATTATGAGTAGCTCACGCTTTTCAAGAGTCATATTTCGTGCTATATATTACTAAAGTAGTCGCCTTGCGAGGCGGCCCCAGTGCGATTTTACGGCTCACAAGAGCTTACCATATTATACCCTGGGCATTTTTTAACGCTCACCACGGAGGGTTCGCTAAAATGCCCGTTTGAAACAAGC
>JAQBTT010000016.1 GCA_027624865.1 bacterium | reverse complement strand
GTGAACCGAGTATAACCAAACAAAAGCACTCCCCTTATCGGGGGTGCTTTTGTTTTTAAGACTGCTTGAAACCCGGTTTCAAGCAGTTCTGGGGGTGTTTTTGTTTGTGGGTTATTGTCCTTGACAGGAAAGAGCAAGTATGATACTATTTATTTCGGTTGATTGAAGAAGCCAAATAGTGGCTTAACAAGGAGACAAAATTGCGAAAGTGACTTACAGCTTTGCCCGCGAGCAAAGTGACCGCGATCTCCTTAATTATCAAGGAGATTTTTTATTTGTGAACAAGTGAAAGAAATACAACATTTATGGAAATAAGAAATATTGCAATTATCGCCCATGTGGATCATGGGAAAACCACGCTTACTGATGCTATTTTGCGCCAAACGGGAGCTACAAGTGGTGAGGTAAGTATGGATTCAAATGCGCTTGAACAAGAGCGTGGTATTACGATTTATTCAAAAAATGCAGCCGTTATCTATAACAACACAAAGATAAATATTGTAGATACCCCAGGGCACGCAGACTTTGGGTCTGAGGTAGAGCGAGTTTTGCGTTCTGTTGATTCAGTATTGTTGGTGGTGGATGGTGCAGAGGGCCCAATGCCACAAACTCGTTTTGTATTGAAAAAGTCTCTTGAGCTTGGATTAAAGCCAATCTTAGTGATAAATAAGGTTGATAAGCCATCTGCCAATCCAACCCGAGTACACAATGAAGTATTTGAACTTTTCTCTGAGCTGGGGGCCACAGAGGAGCAACTGGACTTTCCGGTAGTGTATGCGGTAGCAAGAGAAGGATTTGCAAAACGCAATATGGAAGATGACTCAAAGGATTTAACGCCTCTTTTAGATATGATTTTAGAGTATGTTCCCGTAGCTTCAAAGGATGGTGATAAACCATTTCGCGCGCAACCCTTCAACTTGGCGTATGATAATTTCCTTGGCCGACTTGGAATTGTGCGTGTGTATAGCGGGAAAATTCATGTTGGCAGTAGCGTGTGTGTAAAGAAACACTCAGGGGAAAGTATAAAGTATAAAATAACAAAACTCTTTTTGTTTGAGGGAATTACGCGGATTGAGACAGATGTAGTAGAAGCAGGAGATATTGCTATTATCGCTGGACTTACTGAGGTATACATTGGAGATACTATTTGTGAATTACCGGAAGCGGAGCTTTTAGAAGCCATTGCAATAGATGAGCCAACCATTGAACTTACCTTTGTGGTAAATGACTCTCCTTTTGCTGGGCGAGAGGGAAAATTTGTAACGAGCCGTCAGTTGCGTGATCGTTTAAAAAAAGAACTTGAGGTGAACGTTGGGCTGAAGGTAGATTTTGAAGGCCTATCAGCAGAACAATTTATTGTGTATGGAAGAGGAGAATTGCATATAGCTATTTTGATTGAAAACATGCGAAGAGAAGGGTATGAGCTTCAGGTTTCTCAACCCCAGGTTATCATAAAGGAAATTGATGGAGCAAAGCATGAGCCTTTTGAAGAAATTGTAGCTGATGTACCAGAAGAGTTTCAAGGAGCGGTTATTGAAAAACTAGGTGCCAGAGGAGCTCAATTGGTGAACCTGGAACTTCATGAGGGCCGCGTGTTTATACAATTTGAAGGCCCAAGTCGTGGTTTACTTGGCTACAAAAATCAGTTTGTTATAGATACAAAAGGAAATGGAATTTTAGCAAGCAGAGTTGTTGGGTATCGGCCGTATGCAGGAGAAATTGCGCACCGAAAAGTAGGGTCTATGATTTCTGGCGCAACTGGCAAGGCATTGGGCTATTCGCTCGATAATCTGCAGACCAGAGGTACGTTGTATATTGGTGCTGGCACTCAAGTGTACGAAGGTATGGTAATTGGGAATACGGCAAAAGGAGAGCAGATGACGGTAAACCCTACGAAGGGAAAGCAGTTAACGAACATGCGTGCTGCAGCTACTGATGATGCAGTGAACCTTACTCCTCCAAAAGTTATTACTATTGAAACAGGACTTGAGGTTATGGATAAGGATGAGTATTTGGAAGTAACACCAAAAAGTGTACGGCTTCGAAAGAAGAACCTTGGAGAGATAAATCGTGTTAAAGCAAAACGAGAAGGTAAATAATATGTATAATCAAAGAAAAACTACAGGAAGGAGATACGGAAAAACAGCTCAACAGGTAAGACCCGGAGCCTCAGGTATAAGATCAGCTCAAAGCGCACGACCTGGATTCTTAAATCAACAGGTAAGACCTGGATATTCAGGTACAAGATCAGCTCAAGGTGCACGACCTGGATTCTCAAGAAGAAGCGGTGGATATTCTCGATTCTCAAGAAAAGGAGGAAGACCAAAAACCTTTAAGCTTGATATTGCTTCTTTTATTAACAGATCTATATCATCTGCTGCCTCGCAAAAAGCGTTTGTTGCGGAGCACTCATTTGCAGATTTTAAGGTAAACTCTGCACTGCTAAATTGCATTGCACAAAAAGGATATACTCAACCAACTCCTATTCAAGATAAAATCATTCCTATTATCTTGGAGGGGAAAGACGTGGTTGGACTTGCAAATACTGGGACTGGAAAGACAGCAGCATTTCTTATTCCTCTCATTGAAAAAGTGTTGAAAAACCCACGAGAACAAGTTCTTGTAGTGCTCCCCACTCGGGAACTTGCAATGCAAATAGAGCAAGAGTTGCAAGGCATTACAAAGAATATGCGCATCTACTCCATAACGTGTGTAGGAGGAGAATATATAGGGATGCAAATGAGAAAATTAAGATACAATAGTAATTTTATTATTGGCACCCCAGGACGTCTTCTTGATTTAGTAAAGAGAAGAGCACTTCGCTTGGAAGGGGTAAATACCGTAGTGTTGGATGAAGCAGATAGAATGCTTGATATGGGATTTATAGACGATATTCGTTTGTTAATGACTCACGTTCCAAAAGAAAGACAAACACTTTGTTTTTCTGCAACCATGTCAAGAACGATAGGAGCCTTGGTAAATGACTTTTTAAAGAACCCAACTACAATTTCTGTTAAAACAACCGATACCCCGCAAAATATTGAGCAAGACATTGTGCGAGTCCGTAACTTAAACAAGGTAGACGTACTGCACGACTTGCTTTGCAAGACTGAGTTTAAAAAGGTTTTAGTATTTGGGAGAACAAAGAGTGGAGTTGAGAATTTAACAAATCTATTGTCTAGGCGTGGGATAAGAGTGGAATCTATCCATGGAGACAAAACGCAGGTACAGCGTAATCGAGCGTTAGCAAACTTTAAGCAAAATAGAGTGCAGACTTTAGTTGCAACTGATGTTGCAGCGCGTGGAATACACGTGGAAGATATTACTCATGTTATTAACTATGAGATTCCACAAACGCACGATGATTATATTCATCGCATTGGAAGAACTGGACGTGGTACACATAAAGGGAAGGCGTTAACATTTGTTGATTAGCAGGAAGCTAAGGAATCGCCGAGGGGCGATTCTTTTAGATAACGTAAAATATGATACTATAAAGTAATGAATCCATTCCTGCTTACATTGATTGCCACCACTGCTATTAGCCTGCTTGCATTGTCTGGGAGCATTCTTTTGTTTGCAAAAGATCATTTCTTAAACCGTATTTCTCTTTATCTTATAGCCTTGGCAGCGGGAGCTTTACTGGGGACTGCGTTTTTGCACATTCTTCCAGAGGTTATTGAGAAAGGATTCCCACAGCAAGGGTTCTTAATTTTGCTTGGCGGGTTTCTATTCTTTTACATTGGAGAAAAATTGCTTCACTTGCACCATGGAGCGGAAGGAGCAGATGAACATACCCCGCAAGACCTGGGTGTGCTGAGTCTTTCAGCCGACACTGTGCATAATTTTGTTGATGGCGTAATTTTAGCTGCAGCTTTCTTGGTGGATATTAAACTGGGGATTGTAACGGCAGCTGCCGTGGCTTTACACGAGATACCACAAGAAATAGCTGAATTTGGAGTGCTGTTGTATGCGGGATTCTCAAAGCACAAAGCGCTTTTGTTAAACTTCATCTCTGCTACAACCGTTATTATTGGGGGAATAGTTGGATTTATATTTCAAGAAGCCCTCATTTCGTATATCCCTTTTGTTCTTCTTTTTGCAGCAGGAAGTTTCCTGTACATTGGAGCCTCAGACTTTATTCCAGAGTTTAAAAAGGAGCGGGATCCAAAGAAAGCTTTACTTTTATCTCTTACCTTCTTTTTTGGAATCTTTTTAATGTGGGTATTTACTTTTATAGAATAATATATGTTAATTTTCTTAAAACGCCCACTTACAATTGTCTTCATTCTTGTTTTACTTGGCGCTGGTGGTGCGTTCATTGTATTCACAGGATCTGGAGATGTGCGTCGTGAAACAATAGAAGTCACGTTGCGAGATATTACGCAGGAAGTTGCAGTAACAGGACGCGTTGGTGCAGTAAAATTTGTAGAGCTTGCCTTTGAGAAGGTAGGGAGAATATCGGGCGTGCATGTTCAAGTTGGAAGCAGAGTAGTTCCTGGAAGCTTGCTGGTGAGTCTGGATAGTGCAGAGTTATCTGCAAACTTAGCTGAGGCAAAAGCAGATGTGCGAGTGCAGGAATCAAAACTACAAGAATTGGAGCGCGGAACGAGAGCAGAGGAGCTGGAAGTTGCGCGAGTCAAGGTGCAAAACGCAGAATCTGCTGTAAAAGATACAAGGCAACAAGTTCTGGATACTCTGCAAGGTAGTTATACGAAGTCAGACGATGGGGTGCGAAATAAGGCGGATCAGGTATTTTCAAATCCACGGAGTTCATCACCACAGCTCTTGTTTATCGCATCTGATTCTCAACTAGAATCTATTGTTGAAGTAAAGCGTGCTGTTGTGGAGTCAATTCTCACCTCTTGGAAGGTATCGTTGGATATTCTTTCTTTGGATAGTGATTTCAATAAGGCACTTTTAATCACTAAGCAGAACTTAGGGGAGATTCAATCTTTCCTAGGTGATTTAGCTTTTGCAATTAATGGAGCATTTTCTATGGGTTCTACAACGACAAGTACGTTTAACTCATGGAAGTCTGATGTGTTTACAGCAAGAACAAATGTGAACACAGCAATTGCTAATGTAAGCTCAATAGAGGAAAGCTTGCAATTAGCGGAGTCAAATGTATCCTTGGAAAAGCAGAACCTTATTTTACTAGAGGCTGGGACTGCGCCAGAGGAAATTGCAGCACAACAGGCAAGACTGGAGCAATCAAGAGCTACTGCTGTAAAAATTGAAACACAAGTAGAAAAGAGCAGGCTATACTCTCCTATTTTTGGAATTGTTACAAAACAAACAGCTAAAGTTGGGGAACTGGTGGCTTCAGCTGTAAATATTGTTTCTCTTATCTCAGAAAATGATTTTGAAATTGAAACATACGTTCCAGAAGCAGACATTGCAAAGATAGAAGTGGGAAATACAGCTAAGGTAACTTTAGATGCATATGGAAGAGGCGTAATGTTTGAAGCAAGGGTTGTTGCAATTGATCCTGCAGAAACTATCATTGAAGGAGTGGCAACGTACAAGGTAACATTGCTCTTTTCTGCAGAAGATGAGCGAATTAAGTCTGGGATGACGGCAAACATTACCATTGTGGGAGCAAAGAAGGACGGAGTTTTTGCAGTCCCTCAGCGAGCAATTATCACGCGGGGCAACAGCAAAGTTGTACGTGTAATCACAGGGGAGGTGACACAAGAGGTAGAGGTTACATTGGGGCTACGTGGCTCAGATGGGTTTGTTGAAATTACAGAGGGACTTAACGAGGGAGATATTGTCATAACGTTCCTTGAGGGTGAATAATTCTATGGCTTTTCTTTCAATAGAGAATGTTGAGAAAAGCTATCCCGATGGAACGTATGCGCTGCGAGGAGTCTCTTTTAGTATTGAAAAAGGGGAGTTCGTTGCAATTATGGGGCCTTCTGGCTCTGGAAAATCTACTCTTTTGCATGTGCTTGGATTTTTAGATAGGCAGAGTAAAGGCGTGTATCGATTTGATGGGAAGACAATGGATGATTATACAGAGGAGGAGTTAGCACATGTTCGAAATAAAAAGATGGGATTTGTCTTTCAGGCGTTTAATCTCCTGCCAAGAACTACAACAAAGGAAAATGTAGAGCTCCCTTTACTATACTCTGACGTAAAAAAATCAGAGCATGAGAAACTAGTGAAAGAGGCAATTTTGGCAGTGGGCCTTGTGGAGCGAACGAATCACCTGTCTTCTCAACTTTCTGGGGGAGAGAGGCAAAGAGTTGCGATAGCTCGCGCTCTTGTGAATGATCCAGATATTATTTTTGCAGATGAGCCAACAGGGAATTTAGATTCAAAGTCTGGAAAAATGATTATGGAGATTATTCAACGCCTGCACGGCGAAGGGCGCACCATTATTTTAATTACCCACGAAACATATACTGCACAGCATGCTCAGCGCATTATCCGTATGCTGGATGGAAAAATTGAAAGTGATACTGTAGTGGATAATCGCCACATAGCACGCGATTCATTTGAAAAATAGCTATGACCATAAAAGATAGTATACAAATTGCACTGAAGGGACTGGAGACGAATCGCTCTCGTTCTTTTCTTGCTATTCTTGGCATTGTTATTGGGATTACAGCTATCATTTTAATGATGTCTATTGGACAGGGAGCGGAGTCTTTGATTTTGCGGCAAATTGGTGGTTTGGGAGCAGAAACCATTGTGGTAAGACCAGGGAAGGAACCCACAGGGCCTACTGACGTTGGGGAGACTTTACTTGCTACTTCCTTGAAAATTAAGGATTATCAAGCTTTGCAAAAGAAGAGCAATGTTCCTGGAGTTGTAGAAATAACACCTGTGCTTTTAATTCCAGGCTCTGTATCCTTTGAGGGAGAAACCTATCGTCCTACTATTATAGGGAGCAAAGCTGATTTTTTCTTGGAAGTTTTTGATGTGTATCCAAAAGTAGGTGTTGTTTTTGATGAAGTTGATATTAGTCAGAATGCCAGCGTTGCGATAATTGGTTCTAAAGTTGCAGAGGAGCTTTTTGGGGGAGGAGAGGCTTTGGGAGAGCAGATAAGTATTAAGGGACGGAAATTTCGAGTGATTGGAGTGCTCCCTCCAAAAGGACAAGTTGTCTTCTTTGATTTAAATGATTTAGTGATGATTCCCTACACTACAGCGCAAACCTATCTTTTGGGTATTGATTACTTTCATGAAATTATACTGAAAGCGGAAAGCGCAGGGGCAGTGCTAAGAACTGTATCTGACGTGGAGACAACCTTGCGAGAAAGCCACGGTATTGAAAATGCAAAAGACGATGACTTCTTTGTCGTAACGCAACAGGGTTTAGTAGAGCAGATTCAAGTTATTATTGGTGCTCTAACTGCGTTCCTTTCTTCGGTGGTGGCCATTGCTTTGGTGGTGGGGGGGATTGGAGTTATGAATATTATGTTGGTATCGGTAACAGAGCGCACGCGAGAGATTGGACTTCGAAAAGCTCTGGGGGCTACAGAGAAAGATATCATGATGCAATTTTTGTTTGAGTCAACTATTCTTACTGCAATAGGTGGGGTTATTGCTGTTCTTTTGGGGGCTACACTTTCTTTTCTTGCTTCCTTAGTGTTAACGGTTGTTGTTGGAATTACCTGGAGCTTTGCGTTGCCGATAAATGCGATATTTTTGGGGCTCATTGTTTCAGGATTGGTGGGACTTATTTTTGGATTGTACCCTGCAAGAAAGGCTGCAAAGAAAAGCCCTATTGAGGCTTTACGGTATGAATAACCCCCACTGTCCACCCACTGTGCACCCCGGGGGTGCACAGTGTTCACCTTGTGCACCCCGGGGGTGGACAAGGGTTGAGGAGTTAGGGGGGCTTTTTTAGCACCCTTGACAGGCATACCCCCAGGGGGTATAGTGTAGATATGAAGCAAGACATCAAGAAAAAGGCAATACGTAGGCTCAAAATTTTGGAGGGGCAGGTTCGTGGACTGCAAAAAATGGTTCAGGAGGAGAAATACTGTATTGATGTTCTTCACCAGTCCCTCGCTATTAAGCAGGCACTATCTGGCGTGGAAGATTTAATTTTAGAAAACCATCTAATAACTCACGTTGCTCAGCAGATGAAGTCAGGGAAGGAGAAACAAGCAACAAAGGAAATTATTGATATTTATCAGTTGTCCAAGAAAAAGTAGGAAAGGTCGCGATATAAAAATATATAATATAAAATAAAATTATGGGAACACAACTTCATTTACTAGCACTATCAATCGCAGGGGCAATTGTTGCCGCCGCTCTTATGCTTCTCTTGGGAATATTGGGGAACATGGGTTTGTACCTGGGAGCAGTTGAGACAATGCAGGAGTGGCACATGTTTTTTGACTTGAGCATTGGAGGCATTATTGCCGGTATGATTGAAGGAGCAATCATTACATTTGTTGTCATTTATGCATTTGTCTGGCTATACGAAAAGCTTCTTTTAAAGTTGAGCAGGTAAAAGATGTAACGTATGAATGCACAGCAATCAGCGCATAGGGGGCATATACCAAGAGGGAATGAGAACACCCGCGCACTCAAGGTTGCCGGTTTGCTTACACGGGGGTATGAAAAATAACAATCATCAACACAAATCAATGAGCGCTCCGAAAAAAGGATTATATGTCTGCCCGATGGACCCCGATATTATTAAGAAAGAGTCGGGGAAGTGTCCAAAGTGTGGAATGGATTTGATTATGATGGGGGAATCCGGACATGGCGAGCACGAAAAACACACTGGTCATGGAGATATGGAGCAAAGTTTTAAGCGCCGATTTTTTCTTTCACTGCCAATAGCGGCAGTTATTTTGGCACTCTCGCCAAAAATTCAGCAGTGGTTTGGATTTACTATAGATTTTTGGGGTATTGAGTTTGTTCTTTTCGGATTGGCCTCGGTAATTGTACTGTGGGCAGGCTGGCCATTTTACCAAATGGCAAAAGGGGAGTTACAAAACAAAGCGCCGGCTATGATGACGCTGGTAAGTCTAGCTGTGCTTTCCGGGTATTTTTTTAGTGTTGCCGCAACCTTCTTATTTGCAGGCGAATCTTTATATTGGGAAGTTTCCACATTAGTGCTTGCATTTTTGTTTGGGCATTGGATGGAAATGCGCGCAGTACGGGGAGCAAGCGGTGCATTGGCCGAGCTTGCAAAGTTAATTCCGCTTACAGCACATAAACTTATAGATAAAGAGGTGCGCGACGTTGCCACAGAAGAATTAAAAGTAGGCGACATGGTGTTGGTGCGTCCGGGAGAAAAAATCCCCATAGATGGTGTTGTAAAAGAAGGAGAAAGCTCTGTAAATGAATCAATGGTTACGGGAGAATCACGGCCAGTACCCAAAAAACAGAATGACGAAGTTATCGGAGGAACCATAAATAACGACGGCTCGTTAACTATTAAAGTAAGTAAAACCGGAGAAGATACCGCCGTGTCACAAATTATGGAGCTTATTCGCCAAGCCCAGGAAACCAAGCCCCCTGTTCAGAAACTTGCCGATAAAGCGGCGGGGTTACTTTTTTACATTGCGCTTTTTGGAGGTATAGTAACATTTGTATTCTGGTTTTTTGTTAATCCGCAAGGTGCAATTCCTGCAATTTTTGCCGGTACTCTAGCCATAAGCGTTATTGTGATTGCGTGCCCCCACGCCCTGGGCTTGGCAATCCCAACTGTTACCACTATTACTACCGCGCTTGCCGCCAAAAACGGAATTTTAATACGCGATATGCGCGCCGCAGAAATTGCCCGTAAACTCTCGTATGTGGTGTTTGACAAAACAGGTACGCTTACACAGGGGAAATTCGGCATAAGTGAAATTATGCCTTTTGCAGATATTTCAGAAGAGAAACTTTTAGCATATACAACAGCTATTGAATATCATTCCCAGCACTCCATTGCTCAGGGAATTATTAAGGAAGCAAAAAAACGCAGTATCGCGTTTCAGCCTGCTCAAAATTTTCAATCATTTCCAGGGAAGGGAGCAGAAGGCGTGGTCACCGGAGAAACAATTATTGTAGGCAATAGAAAACTTATGGAGCAGCGTGGTATTGATTTTAGCGCTTACGAACAGAAAACGCAGCAAATTGCGCAAAAAGGGCAAACACTTATTTGGGTGGCTACAAAAGAAAAACTGCTGGGTATTATTGCACTGGAAGATACTATTCGCGAGGAATCAAAAGAAGTAATAACATCCCTTAAAAGTATGGGTATTAAGACTGCCATGCTTACGGGGGATAATCAATTAATTGCAGATTCTGTCGCAGAGCGCCTTGGTTTAGATATTGTGTTTGCAGAAGTTTTGCCAGAAGACAAGGTGAACAAAGTTAAGGAACTTCAGAATAATGGAGAAATTGTTGCAATGGTAGGAGACGGGGTAAATGATGCAGCCTCGTTAACGCAGGCTCATGTAGGAATTGCTATTGGAGCGGGCACTGCAGTTGCTATTGAGTCTGCGGAAATTGTGCTGATAAAAAATGATCCGCGCGATGTGGTAAAGGCAATTAGGCTCAGTCAGAAAACAAACGCAAAAATGAAACAAAATCTTGCATGGGCCGCAGGGTATAATGTATTGGCAATCCCTGTTGCTGCGGGTATTTTGTTTCCATTCGGAATTTTACTGCGTCCAGAATGGGCAGCGCTTCTCATGAGTGCAAGTTCCGTTATCGTGGTGGCAAATGCTTTGCTACTTAAAAGGACGAAGCTAGAATAGACAAAAGGTCTTTAAATAATTATAGTATTTGTATGAATAAACTGTATATCGTTATTGTTGGATTAGTTTTGGTAGCTGGGGCATGGCTTCTCTCTCAAGGGAGTGAGCCAGTATTAATAGAAACAGAGCAAGAAATAAAAGAAACAGTGACTACTCTTTCTATGCTTATGGAGAACACTGTGAATGAAACTGCAACGCTTCTTGCCGTTGGAGATAGGGAGGGCACAGGCACTGCGTATCGTTCCTTTAAAGAAGGAGAGTTTTTGCATGCAGTGGTAGCAAATATGCCTTCCCCGGCAGAGGGTAATGTGTATGAAGGATGGCTCGTGATGCCAAATCCTTTGCAATTCTTCTCCACAGGAGTAATGGAGCAAAATGAGCAAGGGGAATGGATACTAGAGTATGTGTCAAATGTAGATTACCCATTACACACCAAAATAGTTATTACCGAGGAAACCTTGGTAGATGAAATTCCAGAGGCGCATATCTTGCAAGGAGATTTTTAACCTCTTGACTGATATTAAGTAAGGGTGCATACTAACGAATGTACTAGAGTCGGAGTACAGTTTTCGCCCACAGATAGTGTGGCGCACAAGAAGGTACATCAAGATTACACATTGTAGTCAAGTTGTACTTTATAATAGAGTGGAACAAGAAAACGAAGGAAGGTTCCAGCGACCAATGGTAGAAGGAAATTGGAGCTGTGCTGATTGCAGCACAGCCATTACCCAGCTTCCTTTTAGTCCTCGTCCTGGAACGGAGGGTAATCTTCGCTGCAACGATTGCTGGCGCAAGAACAAGCCTCCACGAAGAGACTTCCAAAATTAAACCCGAAGACCCTGCCATTGTGGCGGGGGTTTGGTTTGTTGACAACTGTTTGTATGATTTTCTTTGTTTATGTTAGGATGAGAAAATCATCGGAGGGATAGTATCCAGCGTTAAAAAAGGGAGTGTATGCATGGATGCAATTAAGATACAGCATGTATGGCATAGGTGTCAGTGCGGGTGTATCTTTGAAACAAATACTCCCGACTGTCCTCTTTGCAAGAGGGATGATGTTCTTCCTCCTAAGGTGGTTTATATGTCCCTTGAAGAGGTATGGTACATGCGCTCAATGGTTCGAGTAAAAGACCATAATCCCTTTCTGCCTTGGCTTAATCCTCAGCCCACAGGATTTTAAGGTGGCCCGAAGGTTGCCAAACAAAAGCTGCGTTAATGTTTCCGACACAGCTTTACTTTTTTTGTTTCATAGTATAGTAAGGTAATTGTATGTCGATAAAAAGTATTACTAGAGAAACTCAGTGGCTTTTGCAAGAAAAATATAAAGGAAAGCTCACTGAAGCTGCAAAAAAAGATATTGCAAGGCTCAAGAAGGGAGAGCCTGTCGATTACCTTATTGGATTTGTAGAGTTTTTAGGTTGCAAGATAGACCTTTCCTTACAGCCCCTTATCCCTCGCATGGAGACGGAACACTGGTCTCAAAAAGCCATTGAGAGCATCCAAGCACGTTGTGCGGGGACAGTCCCAGCACAAGCTTGTGCTGG
>JAQBTT010000015.1 GCA_027624865.1 bacterium | reverse complement strand
TGAGAAAGCCCGTACCATATGAAACTCACCACAACCACTCCAAGCAATCCCGCTTGCAATATATGTACACGTTTTCGTTTAAAAATAAGCAAAAAGAAAATAAGATTTATGACAACAAGAAGAAAGCTTGCCCCATAGAGCCCAAAGAGTTTTGCAGATTGAAGTAGAATAGGAAAATTTGAAAGTGCGTATCCAAGAACCCCAAATGTCCAATGAGGGCCCAATAGAGATTCAGATCCTACAGAAAAAACTCCAAATGCAAAAGTCCGCATATATTCCAAAAGAATCCAGAGTGCAGGCACAGTAAATAAGCGCCAAGAAGGTGAAGTTATGCTCCAGAAAGAGCCAAATATCCCCACAAAAAAAGAAAGGACTATCGTACTGAAAAGCCATGCTCCAGTCACAATGCCCATGCCCAAGAGACGATTCTCTATACCGGCCCAATCAAGTGGCAATACAGTAAAAACCCAACTAATGGACCACCCAAGAAAGATACAGCCAAATACAAAAGAACCCCAAAACGCTTGCTTTTTTGAAGCTCTGTCAAGAAAAATAAATAGAGGGATAAACGCAAAGAAAATAAACCACCGAAAATATGAAGGTGGATACGAAAGAATTAAAAAAGCACTTGAAAAAATTGGGAGGAGAAAAATTAGAAGCTTGCTAAAATTCAAAAACTTCATTGCAGAAACAAAGAATTTGATTTTAAAATCATATAAGCTATGTTACGGAAGAATTTGAATCTCCAAAGGACTTACAATATCCTGCCCTGTTGTAACGGGGGAGCTTGCACGAATGAATACTTGATCGTTTACTTGTACATCTTTAACAGTTACTACCTCACGCTCTGGGGTAAAGCTCCCTTCAGTAGGAGGATTGTTTAAATCAAAGGGAAATACTAAGCGGATAAACTCTGTTTCTTCTCCCACCAATACTACAAATTCTCGCTCTTCCTTTGGTTGCAATACAATAAAGGAGTTTTCATCAACATTTATAGAGGTTACTCTCCCTGCGATACTTAAAATCTCTTGCACCTCTTCTGTCTGTGCTTGCTCTTTTTCATTTGCAGGTATACTCCCTGCAAAATACAGATAAGCTCCACCTCCAACAACAACTGCCAGCGCTATAGTACCGATAATACTTAAACTTATTTTTGGCATAGTTTTTTTATTAATTATATTACAATACAGACCTTACTCTATTATACCCCGCACATAAAACAAATCCAATGGGTGTAGGCTTCATGACGATAAACTATAAGCCAACCGTTCTTTTAATCTGCGCAGGCCCTGACCATTGTGCTTTAGCATTTTCTCTCGTTTGAATGCGTCTCGCTTATCTTGATAAACCTCGCAATATACTAGTTTTAGGGGAAGCCGAGATTTTGTTGCAAAAACCTGCCCCTCATTATGATCAGATAACCGTTTTTGTAAGTTCCCTGTTGCGCCAATATAAAGGTTATTATCTTTTGTGCTTTTGAGTATGTAGACACTATACATAGGTTTTATGTGCGGGGTTATACTCCTAAAGATGAAAGATAAAAGTCCACAAGTCGCTCCCCCCAGAAAAAAGCAGTAAATAGCCCCAACAGCAAGAAAGGACCAAACGGCACTTCAGAGCGCATAGTTTTTCTCTTTAAAAACATGAGCACTACTCCAACGGTTGCTCCAGTAAAAAATGCTACAAATAGTGCAATAAGAATATTTGGCCACGAGAGAAATAGCCCCATAAACAGCGCTAATTTTACATCCCCAAAGCCCATGGCCCTGCCTCCTGAAAAAGCATATACCGCAAAGAAGAATAAGCTTGCGCCCACTCCTGCGGCAATAGCTTGAATAAGTGGCAGGGAAATCCAAAATTCGAAATTCGAAATTCGAAACAAATTCAAAATCCCAAATTCCAATTGCTCAAACAAACGCCAGAACAACACTATTCCAGTTGCCGGGAGTAAAACCTTATCTGGGATAATAAAGTGCTTTAAGTCATATATAAAAATGACGACAAGAAGGGAAGCTATAATCCAAAGATAAAGCAACGCAAAAATCTCGGCAAAGCTAAAGACTACAGAGGTTCCGTGCACCGCAAACAATATGAAAGGGAATAGAGCACCAACAGCAAGCTCTATTAGGGGATACTGAAAAGAGATTTTTTTCTTGCAATAACGGCACTTCCCTTTTAGCAATGCGAAGCTCAAAAGAGGAATAATGTCCTGCCATCCTAGTGTATGTCCGCAGGAAGGGCAAAACGACCTGCCTTCTGTTACACTCGGTGTTCCACCCCGGGGGTGCGAACCACTTCGCACCCCCGGGGTGCGAAGTGGGGGCAGAGACCGCAACCCTTGTTGTGCCTCAAGGCGATAGATAAAAGCATTTAAAAAGCTTCCCACTGAAAGTCCAAATAGAAATACAACAAGAGAAATCATTCTTTTAGTATAGCATGACGCGGAACCACGCAGAACGCTACGCTAAACCCCGCAGAAGCATTTCAGCGCTATTCTGCGTAATGTTTGGTGTGATTTAGCGAACCAAAAATCCCGCCACAGGGCGGGACACTTTTGGTTATCAAACTACTCGCAGATGGCCAAGGTAACAGCTCCAGCATCTGGAACCTTGTTTGCATCAACGTCTGCTACTTCCTTTTCGGTCACTCCTCCAGGTCCAGTAGCTACAATTGCTACAGTTCCTGCAGTAGCTGCTCGCTCTAAAATAGCATAGCTGCAGTAATCTTGGTCGGTGTTTCCACCTGCCGCTGAATTATCAACCCAGCTGTAGGAAGGACTCCCAGATGCTGGGTCCTTGGAAACTGCCTTTAGATACGTTCCGACTGCAGTTGGCATAATAGCAGACTGCAAATATGCTTCACTCACATTACACCCAGAATCGTCGTAACATAGTTCCATTGCAGTATTAAACTGCCTCATGTCAGATTGGCGCCGTGCATCTCTTGCGTTGGCACGTGCTCCTCCCAAAGATACAAGCACAATACCTGCTAAAATACCCATAATGGCAATAACTACTAACAGTTCAATTAATGTAAACCCAGCACCACTTTTAGAAGAAAAAGTGGTGCTGGGTAAACCCAACCCTACTCCACTTTTCTTGCTCTGTGATGCTCGGGTAATTTTAGCACCTGCCTTTTTTGAAAAGTGGTGCTGGGTGAATCCTTTTTGTTTTTGTTGCATTGCTTTGTTTTTTTATTACTGTAAAACAGATATTTCGACCTTTCTGTTATATTCAAGTTAATCTACTGGCATGTAGTTAACAGCCCATTTGTCTCAATAGCGTGTAGTCCTGCTATCAAATTCCCTGATCCTTGCTCAAGATAGAAACAAACTTGATAGTCCCCAGTGGTTGCGCCGGCGCTTCCATCAGCTTTGCTAATAGAGTATCTACATGGAGCCGCAATACCCAGCGCACATGTAGGAGTTCCAGTACCCACCGTAGGATCCACAAACTTGACAAACTCGGCTATCGCTCCAGGAGTAGTACATGTGTCTACTGGGGCATCCGCAAGAACGCACCCTCCAAGAGCTTCTGGACTATCTGAGCCCTCTACTTCCAAGGCAAGAGATATTTGCCGTGCATCAGAAACTCTTCTGGCATCTCTTGCTTTCCCACGTGCTGGTCCCAAAGATACCAGTACAATGGAGGCTAACATTCCAATAACTGCAATTACAACTAATAGCTCAATTAATGTAAACCCAGCACCAAATCTTTGGCTGGCAGGCTTTGTTACCTTATTCAAAGAAATATTGTTCGTCATTTTAGAGATTTGGTGCTGGGTAAATCCCTTTTGTTGTTTCATATAATTTTAATGTTTTTTATCGTTCTCTTATTATATTGCAATTGGGGATCACCAGCAAGGGCATTTTCCCCCATTGGGGCTCCCTGGCAATCCTGGGTTGTACTCCAGCTTGCGCGACCCTTTTTGCGAACCCGCAAACCAGCCTCCTCCTTCAAGCGGTGTGTATACGCAATAGAGCTGACTTGAGCAATTGGTAGTTAATGTATTAACGTTATCTATCCAGCCATAGAGACCCGTTTGAGGGTCCTCTGGGATAGGGTCAAGGTATGCTCCATCATCTGGCCCGTTGCACGTTGGGGGATTTGTGCAAGGAATCTTTATGGGAGTTAATGAACCTGAAATTCTTGAATATAGTTCATCATCTGAGTAATCAAGCTCCATTGCAAGAGTCATCTGCTGGATATCAGATTGGCGACGCGCATCTCTTGCTTTCGCACGCGCTCCTCCCAAAGAAACCAAGATAGTGGAAGACAAAATACCGATAATGGCTATAACTACTAGAAGTTCAATTAGGGTAAACCCTCTTTTCATAATTTCAAAATTCAAATTTTTAATTTAAAAACAATGTCTTAATTTCTAATTTTAAAATTGTTTTTAAATTTTAAATTTATCATTTATCATTATATCAAAGAGAGCCTATTTGGTACAAGGGGAGCAAGACTGAAGCGAGAAGTCCTCCTACAACCAATCCTAAAAATACAATAAGTGCAGGCTCCACAATAGATAAAAATGCCTCCACGGTGCGCTCAACTTCTTTTTGATAAAAAGAAACAACGTTAGATAATGTTTTATCCAATGTTCCTGATTTTTCTCCCACAAATACCATTTGAGTAAATACAGGGGGAAACTCTGCAGGATACTTTTGCAACACCGTACTAATTTGATTTCCCTTTTGCACCTCACTTTTTGCCTCTTTAATAATTTCTGAATAGAGTGCGTTCCCCACAATCCGAGATGTAATATCTAAAGCCTGCACAATAGGAATACCCCCTGAGATTAAGGTGGAGAGGTTTTCTGCAAAGCGCGATAGGTAAATCATTCGCAAAAAAGAACTCAGGAGAGGAATCTTTAGATACAACCTACTTAAAAACTCTGTTCCCTCGGGAGTCTTTTTCCAGCGAAAGAAAAAGAATATTCCTCCACCTGCCATAAGCAAAAATACCCACCAAAAACCTCTAAATAAAGAAGCTAAAGTAAGAACGAATTTTGTAATACCAGGGAGTTCTTGTCCTGTTTGCTCAAGTACCCTACTTAAATTTGGAATGACAAAGAACATTAACAAACTCAGCACTGCAAAAGCCAAAAATACGATAAAAGCAGGGTACACCAGTGCAGAGCGTATCTTTGAAACCAAGTGGTATTCGCGTTCCATGTGGTCAGCCAAGTATTCAAGCACATCAGATAAAGTTCCTGAGGCCTCACCTGATTTCACCATATTGATATAGAAAGGGGAGAACACATCAGGATATTTTGCCAGGGCACTGGAAAAAGGAGTTCCCCCTTCCACCTCTTCTGACAGACGAAAGATTTTCTCTTTGAAAGATTTGCTTTTGGTTTGCGAGGCTAAGGTTTGCAAGGCCTCAACCAAAGGCACGCGTGAAACAAACATAACAGATAACTGCCGCGAAAACATCATAATATCTCTTAGGGAAACACGCTCAAAAAACGCAATATTTCTCTCAAAAAGCGGCCGCGTTTCTACTGCATCAAGAAACGTAACAAACAAATTATGCCCTGCAAGAATTTGCAGGGCGCCTTCCTTGCTTGAAGACTCAATTACGCCAGATTGAGTCTTCCCACTTTTGTCTCGAGCCTGATAGTTAAACTTCATGCTAGGTTGTAGGAATTAGGAGTTAGGTTGTAGGTTAGCAATCAACTTATTGAGCATTCTCATACATTCAAGCAATAGCTCATCAATTTGAGTATAGTCAGCATTTGGAGCAATGTGTATACGTTTTGCAATTTCTACTTGAGTTTCTAGTTCAGCGCCAGACCCATATGCAGTAAGGAGAAAATTTCGAAAATCTTTACGAGAACTTCTCCTTCTCCCTTCTGCGATATTCGATGGAATCGAAATTGCCGATCTTCTCATTTGTGATGTGAGGCCATACATTTCTACTTTTGGAAATTTATCAGTCACTCTATATACAACAGAGACCAGCTCCATTGCTTTTTGCCAAACGATTAAGTCTTTATAGCTTTTTATATCCATCTCCTACAACCTACCACCTACAACCTAATTCCTAGCAAGGGTCCTCAGCTCAGTTGGGTTTAAGGAATATGTAAGAGCATTTTCCAATGTAATGGTTTTTGAGCGCACCAAGTTTGCCAAAGCTCGGTTCAAAGAAATCATCCCTACCTCAGCAGATGTCTCAATTACCAACGGGAGCTCATGAATCTTATTCTCTCGGATAAGATTTGCAACAGCAGGATTAGTCATCATGATTTCAGCTGCAGGTACCAGGCCACCCTGTACATTGGGAACTAAACGCTGAGATACTACCCCCAAGAGAGAACCTGAAAGCTGGGCCCTTACCTGAATTTGTTGCTCTGGAGGAAAAGAATCTACAATACGGTGAATGCTTTGTGAGGCAGAGTTTGTATGAAGCGTTGCAAATACCAAGTGTCCGGTTTCTGCTGCCGTGATAGCCGTTGCTATAGTTTCTGGGTCCCGCATTTCTCCTACCATAATAACATCTGGATCTTGGCGAAACGTAGCACGCAAGGCCTTCGTGAAACTCTGAGTATCCTGGTACACCTCTCGTTGGTCAATAATAGACTTATCATCTTCAAATACGTACTCTATGGGATCTTCAATGGTAATAATATGGTCGGCTCTCGTGTGATTAATTTCATCAATCAGGGCAGCAAGAGTGGTAGACTTTCCATGACTTGAAGGCCCCGTAATTAATACAAACCCCTGATGTGCGCTCGCAAGCTTATGCAAAATAGGAGGGAGGCCCAACTGTTCCAGTGTCTTAATTTGCTTTGGAATAAGACGAAGCGCAAGAGACAACGTGCCTCGCTGATAGAATGCATTTATTCGAAATCGCGCTTTTTCTTCCATATTATATGAAAGATCTATCTCTTTCTCCTGCTCCAGGCGTGCATTTTGCTCTTCCGTCATGAGCGAAGTAATCATTTCACGCAAAAGCTCCTCTGTCATAACCTTCTTTTTAATCAGCGGGACCAGTTTCCCTGAAATTCTAAACACCGGAGGATGCCCGAGTGAAAGATGCAGGTCTGAGGCCTGCTCCTTTACCATAAGTTCTAATAATTCTTGCATTGCTACATTAATTGCCATACTACCTTCATTTACCTTATACTCTTCCCTTCAGTAGCTCTCTTACTTCGTCCACCACCTGACTTGGCGTAAAGTGAGCCTTAATTAAATAGCGGTCAGCGCCAAGTGCAATACCCTTTTCAATCTCCTCTTTCTGTCCAAGATTGCTGAGTACAACAATCTTTGTATTCTTTAAGTTGTCTTGTTTTTGGCAAACTGCCAACAATTCCCAGCCATCAACATGAGGAAGTACAATATCCATGACAAGCACCATGGGACTTACCTTCAAAAGCAAGGGAAGAGCCTTCTCCCCTGAATCTACCACCTGCACCTCAAATCCAGCTTCCTTAAATTTGGTGCTGTAAATATCAATCAACAATGGATCATCCTCTACTAATAAAATTGTTTGCTTCATTCTTCTGTTACACGAATTACTTCTTCTATTGTTGTTGTTCCATCAATTGCCTTTAGTATACCATCTTGACGAAGTGTAATCATGCCTTGGCGAAGTCCTTCCTTTGCAATATTTACCTCAGAAGGATCTTTCAGTACAACATCTGAAAGCTCATCAGTCATCTCGAGCACCTCAAAGAGCCCAATCCTGCCAACATATCCTGATCCTCCGCATTCCTTGCATCCTTTGGGAACAAACAAACTCAAGTCTTCTCCTCTTGTTGCAATATGGACACTTACAGATTTTTCTTGCGCTCCAGGAATCTTTCTTAATTCACTCAAGATAAGTTCTTTCATTGCTTCCTTTGGCTTTACTCGCTCCTTACAATTATGGCACAGGTGCCTTACCAATCGCTGGGAAATTGCAACGCTCAGTGTTGCTGGAATTAAATACTTATCCACTCCCATATCCAAAAGACGAGGGATAACCCCAAACGCACTATTTGTATGCAATGTAGAAAGTACAATATGTCCCGTGAGGGCGGCATGCACAACAAGAGAAGCTGTATCTTCATCTCGAACCTCTCCTATCATAATAACATCTGGGTCTTGCCGAAGAATCTGGCGTAACCCTTGCGCAAAGTCATAATCAATGTCTGACCTCACTTGAGACTGATTTACCCCTTCCACTAAATACTCCACAGGATCCTCCAAGCTTACAATGTTTAAAGATTCACTGCTTATGCTTGTAAGCATTCCATACAACGTTGTGGTCTTCCCAGAGCCCGTAGGTCCTGTTACCAAAACCAATCCAAATGGACGCTTTAAGGCCTTTTGTATTTTCTCCAAATTAGAACCATCCAATCCAAGTTCATCAAATCCCTTTAGTCCCACTTCAGGGTCCAATACACGAATAGCTACCTTTTCTCCAAAAGCTGTTGGGAACGTAGATACACGAAAATCTATGCTCTTTTCATCAATCACAGCAGAGAACCTTCCACCTTGAGGAACACGTGTCTCGTCAATCTTTAAGTTGGAAAGAATCTTAATGCGCGATACTACAGCTTGCTGAACACTCTTTGGCAAAAATAGTGAAGAGTACAAATCCCCAAGCATACGAAATCTCACTCGAAGTTTGTCTCGAGTTGGTTCAATATGGATATCAGATGCCTTCCCCTCAACAGCGTTTCTCAAAATAACTGCCACCATTTTGGTAACTGGAGCCTCTTGTACCAATCGCGCAAATTTTTGTTCCTTTCCTTTCCCTTTTTCTTCTTTTACCTCATCTTGCAATTCCACAAGAGCTTGCCCCATCTCATTTCTTTGATTGCGATAATGACGCATGATTGCAGCAAACTGAGAAACAGACAACAGCGCCACCTGAAATGAAAAACTCCCCTGCCTGGCAAGAAAATTAAGTGCCTCTTTTGCTTTGGCGTCCTCTGGAGCTACCATTCCAACCTCAACTACTCCCTGTCGCCGCGCCAAAGGAACCATGCGATAGTGAGATGCCGCGTCCTCGCCGATGAGCTCTAAAATCTTGACTGGAATATCTTTTGGCTCAACAGACTTTAAGGGGATAGCAAGCTCCTCTGCTTTAATACTAAAGAGGAGCTCTTCTTCAATGAGCTTTTGCTCTAAAAGCACTTCCTCAATTAACTTTTGCGTGCGAGTTGCTTCTCCTTGAATCTTTGGCGCAATTTCGCTTGCAAGGAGTTTTTTCTCAACAAGGATTTTAAGAATATTCATTGGGAAGATGGGAGTAATGGATTATCGCGCCCAACATCAGAAGGAATTTTCGTTTTCTCTCTTGGCTCATCTAACAAATCCAAAATGGGGTGTGCAAGAATACCAGTATTCACCTGGACTCTACGCTGGGGAACAGATATTTCTTGCAAAGATGGAGCGCCTGTTGTGAAAAATCCCCACCAAATGACTGCTGCGGTGATAAAAATAACTATGCCTAGAGCAGGAATTAAAAGATGTTGTATTTTCTTTTTTTCAGCAAAAGTAATTGCCATACTAATTAGTAAGAATACGTATGAAGCTGAATTATTACATTAAATCTTTGTGCGTCTTGCCCTTGCGAAATACTCACAGACTGAAGCGTAACGATGCGAGAAGCAGAATGCAAGCGAGATATAAGCTCCTTTATAGCACCAAAGGACCCTGACAACTCAAGGGTCACAGGAATGGTACGCATCAAAAGCTCTTCTTTTCTATCCTCCAATGAGGCTGCAATGTTCTTTACTGACATGCCAGAAAGAGATGCAACGTTCTGCAAAAAGTCATAGAGCAAGGGAAACTGAGGACTTAAGGGAAGCGCAGCCTCAACTTTGGAAAGTGGCAGCGTGAGCTCCACAAGATCTGTTTTTACTTTTACTAAATCTGCAAAATATGTTTCCTTATTCTCAAGCTCCTGAAATCTTGCCTTAGCTTCAAAACTTAGCTGCTGAAAATCTTGGTACTTTGGCCACGTAAATAGCGCGCCAATGACAACCCCAAAGAAAAATAAAATTGCGACAATAATAGTGCGATTCATAGTGACTTAAAAAATGTAATCGGAAATTGTATCTCCATCTGAAAATCAACTCCTGTAAACTGTCCCAGCTGTAAATTTGTTAAAGAAAACAAAGTAGGTTCCTCTCTTGCTTCTATTACTGCAAGCTGTTCATCTAGGGCAGAGAAAGATTCTGCAGTTCCCAAAAGATGCAGAGTATGGCGAGGTAAGTCAATATTCATTGAAAGAAATGTAACTTGTGGATGTACTACGGTTTCCAAAAAAGTAAATACAGGAAGCACATCTTTTTTAAGCTCTATAAGTCCTGCAAAATCCTTCAGCCTTGTTTGTACGACAAGTACATCTTGCTCAAGCCCTGCTTGCTCTGGTGTCTTTTCTGCTCGCAGGAGTGCTTCCATTTCTGCAATATTAGTTTGTACCTTTGATTCCAAAAATGATAGCACCACAAGTCCTCCCACCGAAAGCACAAAAGCTCCAATAGACAAAACAAAAAATACCTTTATAAATAGAGGGGAGCTTTGTGGTGATTTGGGAATAATTTCTACCATATTCTAGGTTGTAGGAATTAGGTTGTAGCTTGTAGGAGCTCTTTACTCTAGCCCTCGCCGGTTGCTTGAAACCCAGTTTCAAGCAATTATTGTTGAGCATAATATTATATTTACTCCAGTCCCCGAAGTGCCATTCCTACGGCAACTCCATAGGAGGGTCCCATCTCTTTTATTGTACCCTCAAGAACGGGAGGATAAAAGACCGAACGGAAAGGATCAATCAATTCTGTCTCCATGTTCAAACTTTCCTTTATATATTCTGTCAGCCCAGGGAGCAGGGCAGATCCTCCCCCAAGAACTATTCGCTGAATCTCTCCTGGTGCAAATTCTCCAATAGCCTGCTTTATTTCTGATACCACAGTATCTACCAAGGGAGTTAATATTGTTTTTAATTCTTTTGATACAAGTCCTTTTTCTCTTTTTTGCTTCTCCGCTTCCTCTCTCCCAATAGATAGGGACTTTGCAATACGTTCTGAAAGATTTCCTCCTCCAACATCAATAGACCGTGAAGATTGCAATATTCCTTTACGCACTGCATTAATCGTTGTGGTTTGAGCCCCTATATCCAATATCACCACAGATTCATTTTTATCCTTCAGCGAAGAGCGGATGAGTCCAAAAACTTCTGCCTCCAAAGTGGTAAGCGAAAGTTCAGACAATCTTGCTATCTCCTGATACTGATTAATCAATTCATTAGGAACTGCTACCATTAAAATTCGAGCTGGTTCTTTTGGCAGGCCAAAACGCTTTTTATTTAAAATCTGCCAGTCAAAGGTAACTTCAGAGAAAGGAAGAGGCACGTGCTTTCTTGCTTCGTACGAAACCGCCTCTGGCAATTCTTCTTTCGTCATTGGGGGAAGCTCAAAGTGCGTGAAAAAAGAAGAAAAGTCTGGGATAGAAAATACTGCATCTTTAGTCTCAATCTTTGTCTCCTGCAGAATTCCTCGAAGGGCCCTGGCAATCTCATTTGCAGAAAGAAGGAGAGAACTTTTCTCCGCTGTGCGAAACGGTTTATCATACAACACCTCAGAGCGCATCTCTCCATAGTTCTTTAAGCTTTTTTTGCTGCCCCATCTTGCAATCTCCACCACTTTAATGGTTGAGGTTCCAATATCAATGCCAAGAGAGCTTTTGGGAAGAAATTTAAAAGAACCAAGAGTCATTTTTACTATACCAAAACCATCTTTATTATACTATGTATCATACCAGGTAGTAGAAATTCCACCAAATACTATTTGCAAAAGCAAGTTAAATTTTCACTACCTGGCATACCCCAGTTATATCAACGGAGAACTGTTCTCCGTTATTCACTCAATACCAATAACATCCCAATCCGCAAGCTCTTTCTTGTGTTCTATCCACGCATTTACAAAAGTTCTACATTCTTTAGCCCCATCCATTACACCTAAAAGAAACTCTCTTTGGGTAAGAGAAGGAAAGTTCTTTTTTCCTAAGTAATCCTTGTAGCTTGACCACTTATAATTTTCCAGAAACTTCTTGGCCTTTTGTGGGGTTTTAATGCCAACTTCCTTCCATTTGGGTACTATCAACGAGATGGGGTTGGTATGAATATAAACAAATGCGGTTCTCAGCTGGTCATCGTTTTTGATATGTACAGCGTAAAACCTTCCTTGAAATAAATGTCCTTTACGCTGGTATTTTTTTGTTAAAGTAAGCTGCATAACCAGCACCGAGTTTTCTCATAAAATCAGTAATCCCTTTGTTGCCAAGCTGTCGCACCAATAGATGAATATGATTTGGCATAAAACAAAACTGCAAAATTTCGACCAGAGGATCCCGAGTATCGGAGAACAGTTCTCCGTTGAGCTTCTGACGGAGGCGCTTTTGCCGTTGAGTGCGGATTTCAACTGGCTTACTATTGTTAAACTCAAATAATGAAAAAATGCCGCGATAATAATCATTCACGTCCTTAAAGATGACTTGATCGCCAACTCCCCGAATAACAATATGGTATATTTCGCTGTCCACTAAAGGTGGTCTCTTGATAGGCATAGCGTAAGTTTACGGAGAACTGTTCTCCGATTATTTTAACTGGCGGAGGGGGTGAGATTCGAACTCACGAAGAGCTTTCGCCCTTAATGGTTTTCAAGACCATCCTATTCAACCGCTCTAGCACCCCTCCAAATATACCTATTTTAACGCATCTGCCACCACAGCACTCATGGAAGCAGGAAATGCAACCAAAATAGTGCGCTTAACCGCAAGCACCCAATCCATTTCCCAGGGAGCCTGTTCAATTAATGTAAGGATAAGAGCTACCACCAAGAACGCAAGAGCGTATGTTGAAAACACGCGTTTTAAAAACTCTAACCGCCCAGGGCTATTCTCGTCTCGGTGGTAGTTGTAGTATACAAAGGTTGCGATAAACACCAAAGAAAGAACAACAAACCCAAAGATATTTTCTGATGGCAGTGTCTCAGCCAGACTCCAGGTTTCTTCGGTAAAAGCTACGGGAATAGAAAAAATCGCAGCACCAACCATAACCTGCAGTACGTCTTTTAAATGGAATCCAGTAAGCGGGGAGATAATGCGCTTGCCCCCGCTTTTCACTATTCGTCTAATTGTTTGAAATTGTTTTTCTTCCATATCCCTGGCGGAGGAGGTGGGATTCGAACCCACGAGGGGATTGCTCCCCAAGCACATTAGCAAAGTGCCGCAATAGGCCAACTATGCGACTCCTCCCATATAGGAATATTGTAGCCCAAAATCCTTGAAAAATCAATTCAAAGGCACTATTATATATTTGTACCTGCTTTGAAAAACGATCTGCCTTCGGCAGTTTTACAAAGCAGGCCCTGGATTTGCATTATTGCCCCTCGAGGACTCGGGACGCACAAATCCAGCAAAAGCCAAGCAGTTGGCTTTTGCTCCCGTAGTTTAACGGATAGAATGAGGGATTGCGGATCCCTTGATACAGGTTCGATTCCTGTCGGGAGCACATGACACTTACCACTTCTCTTCTTTTGGTCCCAAGAATAGGTCCAGTCTATCAAAAAAGACTCAAAACAATGGGAATCACCACTTGCCGTGATCTTCTTTTTCATTTCCCACGTTCCTACCAAGACCTTTCACTCATAACTCCTATATCCAAAATGAAAGAGGGAGATGAGTACTGCTTGCTTGGCACTTTAGGAGAACTGCAAGAGAAAAGAACTTTCAAGAAAAGAATGTCTATTACAGAGAGCATCGTAACGGACAAAACAGGAAGTATGAGGGTTGTATGGTTCAACCAACCTTACCTTAAGGAAACCCTAGCACAAGGAGAGAAAGTGTACCTTGCAGGAAAAGTAGTTCGCGACAAAGACGGAGTTCATCTTGCAAGCCCAGTATACGAAAAAGTCTCCCCACTTCGCACCCCCGGGGTGCGAAGTGGGGGATCGCCACCAATTCATACAGGAAGAATTGTACCGGTGTATCCAGAAACCAGGGGAGTCTCTTCAAAATGGCTTCGTTCCATTATCTACATGATTCTCTCCTCTATAGATAGTTTTCAAGAAACATTTCCTGCATCTCTTTTAAAAGAGCGTGGTCTTCTATCATTGAAAGACGCTCTCTTTGCTATTCATTTTCCTGGTACTATGAAAGACGCAGAGCTTGCAAAAAAGCGTTTTTCATTTGAAGAACTCTTTTTAATATCACTATTTGTCCTAACAGAACGAAAGAAACTTTCTGAAGCAAAGGCTCCTGCAATTGCCTTTAGTCCAGATATTATAAAACGCTTCACCAAAAAACTTTCCTTTACATTAACAGACGCACAAAAAAAAGCTGCCTTTCATATCTTAAAAGATATTGCAAAGCCCCGCCCCATGAACAGAATCCTGCAAGGGGATGTAGGTTCCGGAAAAACGGTAGTCGCTGCCATGGCTTGCCTTGCTACAGTAAAAGCAGGGTATCAGGTTGCCTTTATGGCTCCAACAGAAATTTTGGCGCAACAACATTTTAAAACCGTGGGGGAGTCTCTCGCGCACTTTCGCATGACCATTGGTCTTTTAACCGGGAAAACAGATAGGTTCATATCTCCCAAGCTCCCCAATGATTCTATTGAAATCTCAAGAAAAAAGCTTTTGGAAAAAGTTGCAGAGGGAAGTATTGATGTTGTAATTGGTACCCATGCACTGATTTCCTCCGGAGGCGAGACCTCGTCCCTTCGGGGCGGGCAAGATAAGGTAAACCCAGCACCACTTTCTAGCAAGAAAGGTGGTGCTAGGGTAAAATTCAACAATCTTGCCTTAGTTATTATTGATGAACAACATCGCTTTGGCGTTCAGCAAAGGAAAAAACTGCAACGCACGCCAGGGCTTCTCCCGCACTTCCTTTCCATGACTGCAACTCCCATCCCAAGAACTCTTGCAATGAGCGTGTACGGAGATTTGGACCCTACAATTATTGATGAGCTTCCCCAAGGAAGGAAGAAAGTTGAAACAAAGATTATCCCACCAGAGGAGAGAAAGAAAGCATACGCGTTCATTGCAAAGGAAGTAAAAAAGGGAAGACAAGTATTTGTAATATGCCCTCGCATTGACCCGGCCTCCCCAGAGCACCCCGGGGGTGCGAAGTGCACTTCGCACCCCCGGGGTGCGAAG